>NZ_JBEXTX010000118.1:0-23861 GCF_040614175.1 Amycolatopsis sp. NPDC006131 | reverse complement strand
GGTGGCGAGCTCCGACAGAGCGGGGCGCGGGGCTCTTGTGCTGTCGCCGGTCTACGCCAGCCTGGTGCCGCCCGCCGCCCAGGCGGGCCGGCCTGCGCCGTGGAAACGGCCGCGCTCCGCCCGGCCTTTTCCGGTGGCCAGCTCCGACAGAGCGGGGCGCGGGGGTCTTGTGCTGTCGCCGGTCTACGCCAGCCTGGTGCCGCCCACCGCCCAGGCGGGCCGGCCTGCGCACCGCTCGGTGGCCGCGCGTGAGCACGACCAAGCCGCGCTCACGCGGGGCCGCTCATACAGCAGTGTGGTGCCGCCCGCCGCGCAGTGGTACACCCGGGACCAGCCGGTGCCGTGGAAACGGCCGCGCTCCGCCCGGCCTTCTCCGGTGGCGAGCTCCGACAGAGCGGGGCGCGGGGCTCTTGTGCTGTCGCCGGTCTACGCCAGCGTGGTGCCGCCCGCCGCCCAGGCGGGCCGGTCTGCGCACCGGAAGTGGTCGCGCCCCGCTTGGTGGCCACGCGTGAGATGGCCACCGGACAGCGCCTCGCCCGGGCCGGGCCGGCCTCGCCCGGCCAATATCATGCGCGGCTGGGCGGGGCGCGCGGATCCAGCGCTGTCGCTGGTCTAGGCCACTGAGGTGCCGCCGCCGCGCAGCCGGGACAGCCCGTGCCCTGGAAGTGGTCGCGCCCTGCTCGGTGGCCGCGCGTGAGCACGACCAAGCCGCGCTCATGCGCAGCCATTCACCGGCACCGGGCCGGTGCTTCTCCACCGATGAATCCACCGCGCGGGCCGCGCCCCACCCGGAGCGCGGCCCGCGCGGTGTCCGTCCTACTCGGTCGGCGCCTCGGCCGCCGCCGGCTGCGCCTCGCCGATCAGGTTCGACGCCCACTCCGTCACGCGCCGCGCGACGTCTTGCGCCGTCAGGCCCACGCTGGCGAGCACCTCCTCGCGCGAGGCGTGCGGCAGGAACTCCTGCGGCACGGCCAGGTCCCGCAGCGGCACGTCGCACTCGGCGTCCCGCAGCACGGATGCCAGCGCGCTGCCGAAACCACCGTGCCTGCCGCTGTCCTCGACCGTCACGACCAGCCGGTGCTCACTCGCCAGGCCGACCAGCTCGCGCGGCACCGGCAGCACCCACCGCGGATCCACCACCGTCACGCCGATGCCCTGGTCGGCCAGCCGCTCGGCGGCGGCCAGCCCGAGCGGCGCGAACGCGCCCACCGCGACCAGCAGCACGTCGGCGCCCGCGCCTTCCCGCGGCCGCCGCAGCACGTCGACCACGCCGATGCGCTCCACCGCGGGCACCGACTCGGTCACGCTGCCCTTGGAGAACCGCAGCGCGGTCGGCCCGTCGGACACCGCCACCGCCTCCCGCAGCTCCTCGCGCATCGTCTGCGCGTCGCGCGGCGCGGCGACCCGGATGCCGGGCACCATGCCCAGCAGCGACAGGTCCCACATGCCGTGGTGGCTCGGCCCGTCCGGCCCGGTGATGCCGGCCCGGTCCAGGACCAGCGTGACCGGCTGGCGGTGCAGCGCCACGTCCATCAGCAGCTGGTCGAACGCCCGGTTGAGGAACGTCGAGTACACCGCGACCACCGGGTGCAGCCCGCCCATCGCGAGACCCGCGGCCGAGGTCAGCGCGTGCTGCTCGGCGATGCCCACGTCGAACCAGCGGTCCGGGTGCCGTTCGGCGAACTCGTGCAGCCCCGTCGAGCGCAGCATCGCGGCGGTGATCGCCACGACGTCCTCGCGCTCCTCACCGATGCGCGCCAGCTCGTCCCCGAACACGGCGGTCCAGCTCAGGCCCTTCGGCTTGGGCAGACCGGTCTCCGGGTCGATCGGGTCGGTCTGGTGCATCTGGTCGGCCTCGTGGTTCACCGCGGGCGGGTAACCGTGGCCCTTCTCGGTGACCGCGTGCACGACGACCGGCCCGCCGAACGCCTTCGCCGCCTGGAACGCCTTCTCCAGCGCCGCGATGTCGTGCCCGTCGACCGGGCCGAGGTACTTCAGCTTGAGGTCGGAGAACATCTCCTGCGGACTCAGCGCGTCCTTGATGCCGGCCTTGGCCGCGTGCAGCGCCGCGTAGATCGGCTTGCCCACCACCGGCGTGTTGAGCAGCAGCTCACGCCCGCCGTCGAGCATGCGCTCGTAGCCCGGCTGCAGCCGCAGCGAAGCCAGGTGCTCGGCGAACCCACCGATCGTCGGCGAGTAGGACCGGCCGTTGTCGTTGACCACGATCACCACGGGACGGCCCGGCTCGGCGGCGATGTTGTTCAGCGCCTCCCAGCACATGCCGCCGGTCAGCGCGCCGTCCCCGACGACCGCGACGGCGTGCCGCCCGCCGCCGGCGAGCTCGAACGCCTTCGACAGTCCGTCCACATAGGACAACGCGGTGGAGGCGTGGCTGTTCTCCACCAGGTCGTGCTCGCTCTCCTCACGGGACGGATAGCCCGAGGGCCCGCCCTGCTGGCGCAGCAGGTCGAACTCGGTGTGCCGGCCGGTCACGATCTTGTGCACGTAGCACTGGTGACCGACGTCCCAGACGATCGCGTCCTTCGGCGAGTCGAACACCCGGTGCAGCGCCAGGGTCAGCTCGACCACGCCGAGGTTGGGGCCGAGGTGGCCGCCGGAGCGGCGGACCTTGTCGACCAGGAAGTCGCGGATCTCCCCCGCCAGGTGCTCGAGCTGGCCGTGTCCCATGCGCTTCAGGTCGGCCGGTCCGTGCACGGACTCCAGCAGCGTCACTTTCCACCTCACCCGCATAGATACCTCGCCCTGCCCGCCAGGGCGCGTCCAGTCAGTCTACGGAGAACCGTAGTCCTCCGGCCGCCCCGCGCGTTCCGGGTCACTGATCACGCGGTGAGAAGGTGCCTGCCGCTGCCGCGACCGTGTGAACACTGTCTCACTGACATGACGCACCGGGGTGCGCGCGTGGTGACATCCCGTGAGATCGGGTCCGGCCAGGCGTGGCGTTACATCAGGCCACGGGATTGGTGAACCGATCAAGACTGGTGTGGGTGGCGGTGCGGGCGAGATCAGCCGCGGGCCAGGTGCCGACGACCAGGCGGACCGAGCGTGCGGGTGACGGGTTGGACCCGGGCGCTGCGGGGTGGGTGCCGTCAGTGCGGCTGCCGCGGCTCGGGGTCAGCACAGCGGCTCACCGCCCGGCCAGCTCCACCCCGGCAGGCAGCGTCCCGGCCCGGTGCAGCTCGTCCAGGTGGGTGAGCAGCGTCTCCCGGAACGCGCGGGCCGCGTTGGTTGGCGCCACGTCCGTCCGCTGGGCCAGCGCGATCGTCCGGGTGATCTCCGGTGCGGTCAGCGGCGTCCCGCGCAGCGCCGGCCGCCCGGCGAGCACCAGGCTCGGCACCACCGCGACCCCCAGCCCCACCTCGACGAACCGGAGCACGGCGTCCATCTCCCCGCCCTGCGCCGCGAACACCGGCGTGAACCCGGCGGCGCGGCAGGCCTGCAGGGTGGTGTCCCGCAGGTCGTAGCCCTCCCGGAACATCACCAGCGGCCGGTCGCGCAGCTCGGCCAGCCGGACCTCCTCGCCCAGGTCCACCCCGGCGGGCGAGGCCACCACCAGCCGCTCCCGCAGCAGCGGCACTGTCGTCAGGGCCGCCTCCTCCCCGGCCGCGATCAGCACCGCCAGGTCCAGCTCGCCGTGCGTCAGCGCCCGCACCAGGTCCTTCGACCCGCTCTCCTCGACCACCAGCTCGATGCCCGGGTACTCGCGGTGGAAGCGGTGCAGCACGTCGGCGAACACGGTGACGCACAGGCTCGGCGTCGCACCCACCCGGACCCGGCCGCGGCGCAGTCCGACCAGCTCGGCGACCTCCAGCCGCGCGGTGTCGACGTCGGCGGCGATGCGCCGCGCGATCGGCAGCAGCGCCTCGCCGGCCGGGGTGAGCGTGACGTTGCCCCGCGCCCGGCTGAACAGCGGCGCGCCCAGCTCGTCCTCCAGCGCGCGGACCTGCTTGCTCAGTGAGGGCTGCGCCACATACGTGCGCTCGGCGGCGCGCGTGAAGTGCCGTGTCTCGGCCACGGCCAGGAAGTACAGCAACTGCTGCAAGGTCATAGCTTCAGGCTATCGTCTCCAGCGCTTCGATATATTGGACGACTCGTCGCCGCGGGCCGCACGCTGCCCACGTGGCCCTTCTCGAACGTTCCGCACCACCACGACCACGCCGGCTGTGGTCCTCGACCGTCGGGCAGAAGGCGATCATGGCCGTGACCGGCCTGCTCCTGCTGCTCTTCGTCATCGCGCACATGCTGGGCAACCTGAAGTTCTTCGTGTCCGCGGCGAGCTTCGACCACTACGCGGCCTGGCTGCGCACGATCCTGGACAGCGTCCTCGGGCACTCCGGGTTCCTCTGGGTGCTGCGCGCCGGGCTGGTCGTCTGCGTCGTGCTGCACGCCGTCACCGCCGCTCGTCTCGCGCGCCGCGCCCGGGCCGCCCGGCCGGTCCGGTACGCCCACCGCGGGCGCGTCCAGGGCGACTACGCGGCACGCACCATGCGCTGGGGCGGAGTGATCCTCGCGTTGTTCGTCGTCTACCACGTGCTCGACCTGACCACCGGGCACCTCAACCCGAACGGCGTGCCGGGCGCGGTGCACGACAACGTCGTCGCCGACTTCCGGCTCTGGTACGTGACGCTGTTCTACACGCTGGCCGTGGTCGCGCTCGGGTTCCACATCCGGCACGGCCTGTGGAGCGCGCTGCAGAGCCTGGGCACGTCCGGCGCCGCGCGACGCACCGCGCAGGGCGTCGCGCTCGGCGTCGCGGTCGCCGTCACCGCCGGGTACCTGTCCGTCCCGTTCGCCGTCGTCACCGGATTGGCCGGGTGAGCACCGTGTTCGTCGAAGGAACCCCGATCTCCGACACCCGCGCGCCGGACGTCCCGCTCGAACAGCGCTGGGAGCGGCGGCGGTTCACCGCCCGCCTGGTCAACCCCGCCAACCGGCGACGGCTCTCGGTCATCGTGGTCGGCACCGGCCTGGCCGGCGCGTCCGCCGCGGCGACCCTGGCCGAACTGGGCTACCAGGTCCGCTCGTTCTGCTACCAGGACAGCCCGCGCCGCGCGCACAGCATCGCCGCTCAGGGCGGGATCAACGCGGCCAAGAACTACCGCGGCGACGGCGACAGCGTCCACCGGCTCTTCCACGACACGGTGAAGGGCGGCGACTTCCGGGCGCGGGAGTCCAATGTGCACCGTCTGGCCGAGCTGAGCGTGCGGATCATCGACCAGGCCGTGGCCCAAGGCGTGCCGTTCGCGCGGGAGTACGGCGGGCTGCTGGACACCCGCTCGTTCGGCGGGGCGCAGGTGTCCCGGACTTTCTACGCCCGCGGGCAGACCGGGCAGCAGCTGCTGCTCGGCGCTTACCAGGCGATGGCGCGGCAGATCCACCTCGGACGGATCGCGATGCACCCGCGCACCGAAATGCTCGACCTGGTCGTGGTGGACGGCCGGGCGCGCGGGGTCGTGGTGCGGAACCTGGTCACCGGCGAGATCTCCACGCACGTCGCGGACGCGGTGGTGCTGGCCACCGGCGGGTACGGCAACGCCTTCCACCTGTCGACGAACGCCAAGGGCTGCAACGCGACCGCGATCTGGCGCGCGCACCGGCGGGGTGCGCTGTTCGCCAACCCGTGCTTCACGCAGATCCACCCGACGTGCATCCCGGTCAGCGGCGGGCACCAGTCGAAGCTGACGTTGATGAGCGAGTCCCTGCGCAACGACGGCCGGGTGTGGGTGCCGGCCGCGGCCGGTGACACGCGGCCGCCGTCCCAGATCCCGGAAGCGGAGCGCGACTACTTCCTGGAGCGTCGCTACCCGGCGTTCGGGAACCTCGTGCCGCGCGACATCGCCTCCCGCGCGGTGAAGAGCGTGTGCGACGCGGGCCGCGGGGTCGGCCCCGGCGGGCTCGGGGTGTACCTGGACTTCGCGGACGCGCTGGAGCGGCTCGGTCGGGACGGCGTGGAATCCCGCTACGGCAACCTGTTCGCGATGTACGAGCGGATCACCGGGGACGACCCGTACCGGGTGCCGATGCGCATCTACCCGGCCGTGCACTACACGATGGGCGGGCTGTGGGTCGACTACGACCTGCGCAGCACCATCCCCGGCCTGTTCGTGATCGGCGAGGCGAACTTCTCCGACCACGGCGCCAACCGGCTCGGGGCGAGCGCGTTGATGCAGGGCCTCGCGGACGGGTACTTCGTGCTGCCCACGACGATCGGCGACTACCTGGCCGACGGCCCGTTCCCGGCGGTCGGCGACGTGTCCGGGACACAGGCGGAGGTCGAGGACCGGATCGCGCGGCTGCTGGCCGTGGACGGGGACCGGTCCGCGGAGGACTTCCACCGCGAGCTGGGCGCGGTGCTGTGGGAGCACTGCGGGATGAGCCGCAGCGAGACGGGGCTGCGGAAGGCGCTGGAGCTGATCCCGGCGCTGCGCGAGGAGTTCTGGTCGCGGCTGCGGGTGCCGGGTTCGGGGGCTTCGCTCAACCAGTCGCTGGAGAAGGCCGGGCGGGTCGCGGACTTCCTGGAGCTGGCGGAGCTGATGTGCGTGGACGCGTTGCACCGCACCGAATCCTGCGGCGGGCACTTCCGGGAGGAGAGCCAGACCGCCGACGGCGAGGCGCGGCGCGACGACGCGGCGTTCTCGTACGTGGCCGCGTGGGAGTTCACCGGGGTGGGCCGGCCGCCGGTGCTGCACCGCGAGGCGTTGTCGTTCGACCATGTCACACCCAGTCAGCGGAGCTACTCGTGAAACTCGTGTTGAAGATCTGGCGGCAGAAGGACGCGGCGGACCGCGGCCGGCTGGTGCGGTACGAGGTGGACGACCTGTCGCCGGACATGTCGTTCCTGGAGGTGCTCGACGTGCTGAACGAGCGCCTCACCGCCGCGGGCGAGGAGCCGGTGGCGTTCGACCACGACTGCCGGGAGGGTATTTGCGGGGCGTGCGGGGTCGTGATCGACGGCACGGCGCACGGCCCCCAGGCCGCGACCACCACGTGCCAGCTGCACCTGCGGCACTTCGCGGACGGGCAGACGGTGACGGTGGAGCCGTGGCGGGCGCGGGCTTTCCCGGTGGTCAAGGACCTGGTGGTGGATCGCGGGGCGCTGGACCGGATCATCGAAGCGGGCGGATACATCACCGCGCCGACCGGCAGCGCGCCCGAAGCCCACGCGACGCCGGTGCCGAAGCCGGCGGCGGACATCGCTTTCGAAGCGGCGGCGTGCATCGGCTGCGGTGCTTGTGTGGCCGCGTGCCCGAACGGTTCGGCCATGCTGTTCACCGCCGCCAAGGCGACGCACCTGGGGGTCCTCCCGCAGGGCGAGCCGGAACGGCCGGCGCGGGCGGTGTCGATGGTGGCCGCGCAGGACGCGGAGGGCTTCGGAGGCTGCACCAACAGCGGCGAGTGCACAGCGGTGTGCCCGAAGGGCATTCCGCTGGACACGATCGGCCGCCTGAATCGGGACGTGCTGGGAGCGGCGCTGCGGTCCGGGTGATGGGCTGGCGGCGGCGCAGCGCGGCGGTGGGGCGGGGCAGCGGCGGGGCGTGGCAGCGCTGCGGCGGGGCGCCGCGGGGCGTAGCGACGCTGCGGCGAGGGGGCGGCCGGGCGGCGCTACGGCGCTGCGGTCCGGGTGATGGGCCGGCCGCGCTGCGGCGGCAGGGCGCAGCGGCAGGGCGAAGCGGCGCTGCGGCCCCGGTGGTGCGCCCTGTGGGGGTGGCGGGGCGGGACGGCAGCCACGCGCGCGCAGGCGGCGGCGCGCAGGCGGGGCGGAAGCGCAGCGGACGGCACGCGGAAGCGGGGCAACGCGGCGGGGCAGCGCGGCGGCCACGCGCGCGCAACGCGCGGGCGGGGGCGCCCCGATGAGGCAGCAGCGTGCAGGCGGGAGCGGAACCGCAGCGGACGCGGTGGAAGCGGGTGGCGCGCAGGCGGCGGCGCGCCGATGAGCCGGCGGCGTTCAGGAAGGGCGGAAGCGCAGCGGACGGCACGCGGAAGCGGGGCGGGCGCGGCGCAGCAGCGCCGGGTGCGCCGCAGCGCAAGGGCGCACGGGTGCCTGGCGCTGCCGAGCAGCCGCATCCCGGGCAGCGTTCTCAGGGCGAACCGTGCGCGCGGGAGCGCGGCAAACGCGGCCGCGGCGGCAGCGGCGCGGCAGCGCGGTGGCGCGGCCCCAGCGGCAGTGCGGCCTCAGGGCAGCCGGCCTCAGCGGCAGCGCGGCCTCAGCGGCGGCGGCGCGGCGGCGCGGCCTCAGCGGGCAGCGAGCCTCAGCGGCCGCCGCGCGCGCCGCAGCGTGGGGCGGCTTCGGGGCTGCCGAGCAGCCGCATCCTGGGCAATGCATCACCGCCGCCCACCCTCGCCCGCGGCCAAGGCGAAGCGCGCCGCCCCAGGCCGCGCCACTCCGGGGCGGCCGCGCCCCAAAGTCCTAACCCGCCTCCACCTCGGCGCGCTCCACCGTCAGCCGTGCGTGATTGGCGGCTTCTCGGCCTGCTGTCCAGCCCTCGCCGTTGCTGATGGTCGTCCTGCGGGTCGTCGTGTGCGGGAACAACTCCGTGAACAGCGTGTCCACCTCCTGGCGGCGCCGGGCGAGGATCGGGACCAGCCGCGCCTCCGCGAACTCCGCTCCCGCGGCTCGGTCGGCGTCGGTCAGGCGTTCGCCTATTCGCGTCGCATAGGCGAGCAGGAAGGCGTGCCGGAACGAGCGGGTCCGCGCGCCGCGGCCGGCGGACAGCATCGCCTCGTTCGCCTGCACCAGCAGCGACGTCGACAGCAACTCCACCAGGTCCAGATCGACCTCGTGGCCGACCAGCGCCACGAACCCCAGCTTGGCGTAGAACGCGGCCCGGCACCGGTTGGCCGTCGCGACCGCCGACACCAGCGACGACTTCGGCCCGAGGTACGGCTGCTCCAGCCAGAACCGCCGCGCCGAACCCGCCCTCGGCACCGGCTCGTCCACCAGCGCCTGCTCGAACGAGTACCGGCTCATCAACTGCTGCGCCTTCGCCGACAGCGCCTCCGCCTCCTCGGGGAACGACGTCGACTCCGCCTTCGCCAGCAGCGCCCGTATCCGCGCCAGCACCTTCTCGTCCACGCCCGCCCGCTCCGCCGGCACCGGCACCTCCGGCAACCGCGGCAAGGGCAGCAGCACCTCCAGCACCGACAGCACCACGAGCAACGCCGCCACCCGCTCCACGCCGTGCCGCTCCGACCACCGCTCCAGCAACGGCCGCTCGGCGCCGTCGCACCCGGCGAGCGCGTCCGACGTCAGCGCGACCCCGCGCCGGTCCAGCCGCCGCACCGCGATCTGGTGCACGTCCCCCGGCTGCCACCCGGTCCGCCACAACCGGGACAGCACCTCGCGCAGCGCCAGCTCCGCCGCCCGGTCGATCAGCCGCGCGTCGTAGCGCGGGCCCGCCAGCTCCCGCGCGGCGAGCTCACCCAGCCGCCGCTGGGCGGCATCGCACAGCAGGACGGCGAACGTTTCCACGGTGGACTCGGCCATGCCCGCATCATGCCGGAGGGCACCGACAATTCCGGGCGCCTCAACGCACCAGCAGCGCCACGCACTCCACGTGGTGGGTCATCGGGAACGCGTCGAACGCCCGCAACCGCTCCAGCCGGTACCCCGACTCGCCGAACGTCGCGACGTCCCGGGCCAGCGCCGCCGGATCACACGCCACGTACACCACCCGCTCCGGCGAAGCCGCCGCCACCGCCTGGACCACCTCGCGCCCGGCCCCGGACCGCGGCGGGTCCAGCACCACGACCTCCGGCTCCCCGGACAGCGACCGAAGCACGTGCTCCGTCCGGCCGGCCCGCCAGCTCACTTGCGGCAGGTCCGCCAGGTTCCGCTCGCCGTCGCTCACCGCGCGCTGCCCCGACTCGACCGCCACCACGTGCCCCGTCACGCCGACCTGCGCGGCCAGCACCGACGCGAACAACCCGACCCCCGCGTAGAGGTCCCAGGCCAGCTCACCGGGCGAGGCCCGCGCCCACTCCCGCACCACCGACGCGAACGTCTCCGCCGCCGCGGGGTGCACCTGCCAGAACCCGTGCGCCTGCAGCCGCCAGTCCCGGCCCGCCGCGTGCTGCACCGCCTCCCCGCCGGCCAGTTGCCGCGCCCGGCGCTTGCCCCGCACGGTCGCCAGCTCGCGGGCGTGCACATGGCCGTCCCCGTCGCTGGTCACCTCGATCTCCGTGCCCGGCCGCCAGCGCCGCGACAACGCGCGGTCCAGCGCGCCCGGCACCGAGATCGGGCACTTCTCCAGCGCCACGACCCGGTGGCTGCGGTGCGCGCGCAACCCCGCGCGCCCGTCCGGCCCGGCGACCAGCCGGACCCGCGACCGCCAGCCCAGCGCGCCCCCGGGCAGCGCCTCGACCTCGACCGGCCAGTCCAGCCCGGCCAGCCGCTGCAGCTGCTCGGCGACCACGCGCCCCTTGAGCTCCCGCTGGAACTCCGGCGTCGCGTGCTGCCAGTCGCAGCCGCCGCACTGCCCCGGCACGGCCAGCGGGCACGGCGGATCGACCCGTTCCGGCGCCGCGCGGAGCACCTCCACCGCGTCCGCGCGGCAGAACGAGCCGCCCTTGTCCTCGGTCACCTCGGCACGCACCAGCTCGCCGGGCAGCGCGTGCCGGACGAACACGACACGACCGTCCACCCTGGACACGCAGTGCCCGCCGTGGGCGACGGGTCCCACCTCGAGCTCCAGGACCCGGCCGGTCCAGTCCTGCCCGGTCACTTCCCGCCGTCCTTGCCCGCCCCGTTGCGGGTCCCGTCCCCGAAGAAGCCGCGCCGCACGTCGCCGGCCGCCGGGCGGGACCGCGCCGCGCGCCGCACCGCCTTCGCCGAGGACGCCAGCTGCCACGGCACGCTGGTGACCATCACGCCGGGTTGGAACAGCAGCCGACCCTTCAGGCGCAGGGCGCTCTGGTTGTGCAGCAGCTGCTCCCACCAGTGCCCGACGACGTACTCCGGGATGAACACGGTCACCACGTCCCGCGGGTTGTCGCCGCGCACGCGCTTGACGTAGTCCAGCACCGGGCGCGTGATCTCGCGGTACGGCGATTCGACGACCTTCAGCGGAACCTTGAAGCCCTTGGCCTCCCAGTCGGCGGTCAGCTGCCGCGTCTCGGCGTCGTCCACGTTGACCGTCACGGCCTCCAGGACGTCCGGCCGCATGGCCTTCGCGTAGGCGAGGGCGCGCATGGTCGGCAGGTGCAGTTTGGACACCAGCACGATCGCGTGGTTGCGCGAGGGCAGCACGGTCGGGTTGCCGTCCAGCGCGGCCAGCTCCTCGGCGACCCGGTCGTAGTGCTTGCGGATCGCGGTCATCAGCAGGTAGATCGCCACCATCGCGGCGATCGCGATCCACGCGCCGAGCAGGAACTTCGTGATCAGCACGATGATCAGCACCGTGCCGGTCATGGTGAGGCCGATCGCGTTGACCGTCTGCGAGCGGCGCATCCGCCGCCGCGCCGCCGGGTCGGTCTCCCTGGACAGCAGCCGGTTCCAGTGCCGCAGCATGCCGGCCTGGCTCACCGTGAACGACACGAACACGCCCACGATGTAGAGCTGGATCAGCTTGGTGACCTCGGCGTCGAACGCGATGATCAGGACCAGCGCGAACGCGGCGAGGAACAGGATGCCGTTGGAGAAGGTCAGCCGGTCGCCGCGGGTGTGCAGCTGGCGCGGCAGGAACCGGTCCTGCGCGAGGATCGAGGCCAGCACCGGGAAGCCGTTGAAGGCGGTGTTCGCGGCCAGCAGCAGGATGATGCCGGTGCTGAAGGAGATGTAGTAGAAGGCGGGCTCGAAGTGCGGGAACACCGCCTGCGCGATCTGGGCGACGATCGTCTTCTGCTGGTAGCCCTCGGGGGTGCCGCTCAGCTGGGTGGCCGGGTCTTCGGCGAACTTGACGTCGGTGAGGATCGCCAGCGTGATGATGCCCAGCAGCATCGTCACCGCGAGCAGGCCCATCATCAGCAGCGTGGTGGCCGCGTTCTTCGACTTCGGCTTGCGGAAGGCGGGCACGCCGTTGCTGATCGCCTCGACGCCGGTCAGCGCCGCCGCGCCGGAGGAGAACGCGCGGGCGATGAGGAAGACGAACGCGAAGCCGGTGAAAGACGCCTCGGCGTGCAGGTCGAAGTCCGCGCTCTCGGCGCGCATCGGCGTGCCGCGGACGGCCTCGAACAGGCCCCACGCGACCATGCCCAGAATGCCGATGATGAACCCGTATGTCGGAATTGCGAAGGCCTTGCCTGACTCGCGCACGCCACGCAGGTTGATCGAGGTCAGGACCACCACGATGATCACCGCGCTGAGCACCTTGTGCTCGGCCACGAACGGGATCGCCGACCCGATGTTGGCCACGCCGGAGGAGGTCGACACGGCCACGGTGAGGACGTAGTCGACCAGCAGCGCGCTCGCGACGGTCAGGCCGAATCTGCCGCCGAGGTTGGTGCTGGCGACCTCGTAGTCGCCGCCGCCGCTGGGGTAGGCGTGCACGTTCTGGCGGTAGGAAGCCACCACGACCAGCATGACCACGGCGACGGCGATGCCGATCCACGGCGAGTAGGCGTAGGCCGACAGCCCCGCGACGCTCAGCGTCAGGAAGATCTCTTCGGGCGCGTACGCGACGCTCGAGAGCGCGTCCGACGCGAAGATCGGCAGCGCGATCCGCTTCGGGAGCAGGGTGTGGGAGAGCCGGTCGCTCCGGAACGGACGGCCGACGAGCAGCCGTTTGGTGGCGGTCGCAATCTTCGACACGTCAGAAGGGTACGGGCGGGTCCGCGAGGGGGCCGGACAAGGTAGGTTCTGCGTCGGCATCTACCGGGTAACCGCCGTTCGGGTGACACACAGGAGGCAGTGACGTGCACGTGGTGATCATGGGGTGCGGCCGGGTCGGCGCGTCCCTGGCCGCGGCCCTCGAGCGCCTCGGTCACGAGGTCGCGGTGATCGACAAGGCGCAGGAGGCGTTCCGCAGGCTCGGCAGCGACTTCCACGGCCAGCAGGTGCTCGGCATGGGCTTCGACCGGCAGGTGCTGATCGACGCGGGCATCGAGAAGGCGGGCGCCTTCGCCGCGGTGTCCAGCGGCGACAACTCGAACATCATCTCGGCGCGGGTGGCGCGGGAGAACTTCGGCGTCGAGCACGTCGTGGCCCGCATCTACGACCCGAAGCGCGCGGCGGTCTACGAGCGGCTGGGCATCCCCACCGTGGCGACCGTGCCATGGACGACCGACCGGTTCCTGCGCACGCTGCTGCCCGACGGGGTGGCCTCGGCGTGGCGGGACCCGAGCGGCAACGTCGCGGTGCTGCAACTGCCGCTGCACGAGGGCTGGATCGGCCGCAGCGTGAACGAGCTGCAGGAGTCGACCGGCGCGCGAGTCGCGTTCATCATGCGGTTCGGCACGCCCGTTCTGCCCGATTCCAAGACGGTGTTGCAGGCGGACGACCTGGTCTACGTGGCCGCGAGGTCCGGGACCGTCGGCGACGTGACGAGCACCGCGGCGCGCGCGCCGGAGGAGGAAGCCTGATGCGGGTCGCGATCGCGGGAGCCGGCGCGGTGGGCCGGTCCATCGCCAAGGAGCTCATCGACGGCGGCCACCAGGTCATGCTGATCGAACGGCAGGCCGGGCAGTTCGAGCCGGACGCCGTCGAGCAGGCCGACTGGGTGCTCGGCGACGCGTGCGAGGTCTCGACGCTGGAGGACTCCGGCATCGAGCGCTGCGACGTGGTGATCGCGGCGACCGGTGACGACAAGGTGAACCTGGTCGTGTCGCTGCTGGCGAAGACCGAGTTCGCGGTGCGGCGGGTCGTGGCGCGGGTGAACAACCCGGCCAACGAGTGGCTCTACACCGACGCGTGGGGCGTGGACGTCGCCGTGTCGACGCCGCGGATCCTGGCCGCGATGGTCGAGGAGGCGGTCAGCGTCGGCGACCTGGTGCGGCTGCTGACGTTCCGGCAGGGGCAGGCGAACCTGGTCGAGCTGACCCTGCCCGACCAGACCCCGCTGGCCGGCCGCCCGGTGAGCGACCTGGCGCTGCCGCGGGACGCCGCGCTGGTGACGATCCTGCGCGGCGACCGGGTGATCGTGCCGCAGCCGGAGGACCCGCTGGAGCCGGGCGACGAACTGCTGTTCGTGGCCAACGCCGAGGTCGAGAACGACATCCGCAAGGCGCTGGGCTACTAGCGTGCCGCGAGGAGGTCCCGGATCGCGGCGGTGACCTCGACGGGCCGTTCCTCCGGCAGGAAGTGGCCGCAGGGCAGGACCCGGGTGCGCAGGTCGGGCGCTCAGCTCGCCCACACCTGCCGCGGGTCGAACGGCAGGACGAGGTCGCCGGGGTCCTGCCACATCGCCAGGACCGGCATCGACAGGATGCGGCCGGTGTCGCGGTCGGCCTGGTCGTGCCCGGCGTCGACGGACGCGCCGGCGCGGTAGTCCTGGCAGATCGCGTGGATCGCCCGCGGAGTACCCGCGGCCAGGTAGGCGGCCCGGACGTCGGCCGGGATCGCGCCGGGCACGCCGGTCCAGATGTCCAGGAAATGCCCGAAGAACACGTCCGGGTCGGCTGCGATCATCCGTTCCGGCAGGTCGGACGGCTGGGCGAGCAGGTAGAGGTGGAACGCGAACACCCCACCGGCGCCGTGCAGCGCGGCCCAATTGTCCCGGACGGGACCACGGACCGGGCGCGCTAGGCCTCCTGCGGCGGCTGGCCGTACTTGAGGCGGAGGCGGGCCTCGACGTCCGCCTCCTCGGCGACGCGGGCCTCTTCGATCTCCTTGAGGCGCTTGTCGGAGCGGCGCACGGCCCACACGACGACCAGCAGCGCCAGCCCGTACAGCGGCCAGCCCATCGCGATCTTCGCGAACGCCAGCCAGCCGGTGTAGTCGGCCTCGTACAGCCACCGCTGCACCACGAACCGCGCCCCGAACACGGCGGCCAGCGCGAGGGTGGCGACGTCGTAGCCGAGGCGGGACGGCTTGTCCCGGCGCCACGCGGTGCCGGTGCCGTTGAGGAAGTTCCAGATCACGCCCGCCAGCGGCCAGCGCACCACCACGGACAGCACGAACACGCCGCAGTAGACGAGGCTCGCCCAGATCCCGAACAGGAAGAAGCCCTTCGCGGACCCGGTGCGGTAGGCGATGAACGCGCCGATGCCGACGCCGAACAGGCCGGAGATGGCCGGCTGCAGCGACTCGCGGCGCACCAGGCGCACGATCGTGATCAGCGCGGCGCTGCCGACGGCGCTCCAGATGCCCACGGTGAGCCCGAAGAACGAGTTCGCGAGCACGAACACCACGATCGGCACGGACGAGTAGACGAGGCCGGACACCCCGCCCATCTGTTCCAGCATCGTGGGCTCGGGCCGCTCACCCGCCCGCCCAGGCTCGGCCCCGTCTGCGGCGGGGTTCGGATCGGTCTTGTCGCCTGGACGGGCGGGTTCAGTCACGCGGTTACCAATTCAGGAGGTCGTCTGCAGCTCGTAGAACGGGTTGTACAGCACCTTCTGGCCGTCTCGCTCGGCCATGCGTCCCCGGACCTTGATGGTCCGGCCCGGTTCGATGCCCGGGATGCGGCGCCGTCCCAGCCAGACTAGCGTCACGCCCTCCGTGCCGTCGAACAACTCGGCACGCAGTGTCGCCGCCTCTTTCGTGGGACACAGCTCCACGCTGCGCAACCGCCCGAGGACGGTCACCTCTTCGCCCGACCGGCAGTCACAGGCCCGCCGCGCGCCGCCCGCCTCGGATTTTTCGGACAGATCATCAGCGTCGAGTTCCTCGACGTCGCTGGTCAGCTTGCGCACCAGCCGGCTGAAATAGCCGCCGTCTTTGGCGGACATAGGCGTCTGCTCCTGTTCCAGGGCCCCCGACTCGAACGGCCCGTTCGTCATCCAGCCTAACCTCGTGGGGGCCAGCACAACCGCTTTGCGGCAAGATCGCAACGTGACGTCCGCTATGCCGAAACCGGCCGCCGTCCTGCTACCCGGGACGGGCTCGGACGAGGTGTTCGTCCGGTCTGTTTTCGCAGGTCCGCTGGGTGCGTTCGGGATGCGCACACGAACCCCCGAACCGCCGGGCGGCGCCGCTGTGACAGCAGGTCTGCTGGCGTCACTCGACGAGGCGGCGGCGGACGGCCCGGTGCTCGCCGGAGGCATCTCCCTGGGCGCGCACCTGGCCGCCGAATGGGCGATCCGCAACCCCGGCAAATGCGCCGGGCTGTTGCTCGCGATGCCGGCCTGGTGCGGCCGCCCGGACGACGCGCCGGCCTCGCTCGCCGCGCGCGCCTCCGCGGACCTGGTCGACTCGCACGGCCTGGAGGAGGCGCTGCGGCTCGCGACGGCCGGAGTGGCGCCCTGGCTCGCCGCCGAGCTGACGAGGGCCTGGCGGCGGCACGGGGACGGCCTGGCGGCGAGCCTGCGCGTCGCGGCGGCCCACCCCGCGCCGACGCTGGACGCGCTGGCGGAGCTGGACGTCCCGGTCGGCATCGCCGCGTGCACCGACGATCCGGTCCACCCGGCCGCGGTGGCGCACGCCTGGGCGGAAGCGCTTCCGCGCGCCGTGGTGCGGGAGACCACGCTGACCGCGCTCGGCGCCGATCGCGAGTCACTGGGCCGGGCCGCGCTGCTGGCCTGGCTCCAGGCGCGCGGCTGAGGTCCGCACCGCTGCCGCGGCGGCCGCCACGGCGGTGACCACCAGCGCGGCCACGGCGACCAGGCACCACCGCGCTACTGGACGAGCACCCCGGCGGTACAGCACCTCGTGCGACCCGATGCGGCGCGCTCGCCGTTGGGGTGCCGACGGCCGACGCCGGCGCGACAGCCAGGGCCGCACCCCGCAGCAGTAGACCGCGGTGGCGTCTGGTCCCGAACGAATCGGCCGGCCTCGGCGGCGGAAAATCGAAGCGCAGGCACCACCGCAGCACCGGACGAGCACCCCGGCGGTACAGGTCTCTGTGCGCCCCAATGCGGCTCACCGTTGGCGCGTCGACGATGAGCG
Source organism: Amycolatopsis sp. NPDC006131 (assembly GCF_040614175.1). Lineage (NCBI taxonomy): Bacteria > Bacillati > Actinomycetota > Actinomycetes > Pseudonocardiales > Pseudonocardiaceae > Amycolatopsis > Amycolatopsis sp. NPDC006131. The sequence goes on along the minus strand of NZ_JBEXTX010000118.1, from coordinate 6,865 downwards.
CAGCGTCGGCCAAGCGGCCCACGACCGCGCCCCGCCATCAGCCCCCGCGGCCAGGACCACCAGAGCCCTCGACCGGATCGGGCAAGGCGGGCACACGCACCGCAGCGCGCAGGATCCCCGGACGGCGCGCCTACTGCTGGCCCTGCTGCTGCGCGATGTGCTCCGCGACCGCCTCCGGCAGCGTGATCGGCAGCGGCGTGCGCACCGGCATCGGCGCGTCGCCGCGGTCGACGATCGTGCCGCGGACGATCTCGCGCAGCACGGCGGGCGCTTCGGCCGCCATCGACTGCGGGCCCGCGATCACGCCGCGCAGCATCCAGCGTGGCCCGTCGACCCCGACGAACCGCAGCGCCACGTCGCCGATCAGCGCGGACAGCTCCGGCCCCCACTCGCCCTGGCCCGGCGCGACCTTGGCGCCGTCGTTGCGCAGCTGCTCGGTCAGCTCGCCGACCACCTCGCGCCACAGCCCACCGGACCGCGGCGCCGCGTAAGCGCTCACCGTGACCTGGCCGTGCGCGGTCACCACGTGCACCGCGCGCACGCCACCGGCCTGCGGGTCCATCTCGACCTGCACCTGGGTGCCGTCGGGCACCGGGACCCGCACCGAGCCGAGGTCGATCCGCGGCTTGCCGTCCTCCGGCGCGTCGGCGATGTCGAACGGCCCGTCGGTGGCCTCCGGCTCCGGCTCCGGGTCCTCTTCCGGCTCCTCGGCGATGTCCGAGTCCCAGGACTCGCCGGGGTCGGCCATCGCGTGGCGGCCCCGCTTCTTGCGTCCGAAGATGCCCACTACTCCCTCGTTCCTTCCCCGGGATTCCCGGTCAGCGTCGCATGCCCGCCGGTCGAGCCGTACCCGCCGGCCCCGCGTTCCGTCGCCGCCAGCTCCGCGACCTCCACGAACTCGGCGGTCTCCACGCGCTGGACCACCAGCTGCGCGATCCGGTCCCCCCGCGCGAGCCGGATCGGCTCGCTGCGGTCGTGGTTGACCAGGCACACCTTGATCTCCCCGCGGTAGCCCGAGTCGATGGTGCCCGGCGTGTTCACCACGGACAGCCCGGTGCGCGCGGCCAGCCCGGAGCGCGGGTGCACGAACCCGGCGTAGCCCGGCGGCAGCGCGATCGCCACGCCGGTGCCGACCAGCACCCGCTCGCCGGGCGCCAGCACGACGTCGGTGGTGGTCACCAGGTCGGCGCCGGCGTCGCCGGGCCTTGCGTAGGACGGGATCGGGACACCCGGATCGAGCCGGGTGAGCAGGACCTGCACGGGGGACACGGGCGGCGAGACTACCCTGGAGGCATGGGTGAGCACGCGAGCGCGGCCGGTGCGGTGGGCGAGACGACTGCGGAAGACGGCAGCACGCGGTATGCCGAACGGCTGTACCTGTCGTGGTGGGGCTGGCCGCTGCCGCTGGCGGGCGCGGCGCTGCTGGCCTACGAGATCCACCTCGGCTACCCGGCGGTGCCGCTGTGGCTGCCGTTCGCGGTGCTGATGCCGTTGATGGTGGCGTGGCTGGTGGCCATGGGCCGGGCCCGGATCCGGGTGACCGGCGACGAGCTCGAAGTCGGTGACGCTCATCTGCCGTTGCGGTTCGTGGGTGAGGTCGAGGTCATCGGGAAGGACCGGAAGCGGAAGGCGATGGGGCCGGAACTCGACCCCGCCGCTTACGTGACGCATCGCGGCTGGGTCGGTTCGCTGCTGCGCGTGCACCTGACCGATCCCGCGGATCCGACCCCATACTGGGTGTTCAGTACCCGCAGGCCGGAGGCCCTGGCCGAGCTGCTCCGTTCAGGGAAGTAGCCCGGCCGTCGGCGGTGTCACGCGCAGTCGCGGCAGATCATCTGCCCGTTGTGCTCCTCCGCCAGCCTGCTCCGGTGGTGCACCAGGAAGCACACGGAGCAGGTGAACTCGTCAGCCTGCTTCGGCACCACCTTCACCGTCAGGTCCTCACCCGACAGCCCGGAGAGGTCCGCGCCCGGAAGCTCGAAGTTCTCCGCGCTCGCGTCCTCGTCCACGTCCACCACGCCGGACTGCGTCTCGTTCCGGCGAGCCTTCAGCTCCTCCAACGAGTCCTCGGCGAGCTCGTCGGCTTCGCTGCGGCGCGGAGCGTCGTAGTCGGTCGCCATTGTCCCTCACCCCTGCGATCAGCTTCGTAATCACTGTTCAAGCACGCTGTTCGCATGCCATCGTGCCGCTGGTCAACGTCCCAGCGCCCCGGTTTGTGCCCGCCGCCGTAGTGAGCCAGGTCTCTCTTCAGCAACGTGTTTCGGTACCTGATCTACGGGCGGAGCCCGCAGAGGGTAGCTCACGCTTTACCCGGACGCGCAGAGTGTCATTCGAAGCAGGACATACGTCACCCAACAGGGGGAACACATTCCGGGGACGCCCGTGGGACCGTGCGAGAAGTACCCCGGCTTCGGACGGGTGACGACGCTGGTGCACTGTAACGCCTACGCTGATCAGGAACGACGGTTCGGGCGAGCGGGTGTTCGGGTCTTCGATCGAAGGGGTGGGGCAGGTGTCGTCGGGGATCGGTTACGGCAACCGGAGATCGCGGCCCTACCGCAAGCGCCGCCCGCTGCCCGCCTTGATCGTGATCGGGGTGCTCGGGCTCGTCGCGATGGTCATCTGGGTGCGCGCGATCACCAGCAAGCAGGACATCGACGAGGCGCTGCGGTGCGATCCGCCGCCCACGCCGCCACCCGGTGTGACGTACACCAACTTGGGTTACAACGCGCTCGACGAGACGACGCCGGTGCCCGCCGACCGGATCGCGGTGAAGGTGCTCAACGCGAGCGAGAAGCGCGGGCAGGCCGCCATCACCACGGAAAGCCTGCGGCAGCTGGGTTTCACGCAGATCGCGCCGCCGGAGAACGACCCCGCGTACGCGACCGACGAGGCGGCCTGCCGCGGCCAGTTGCGCTTCGGCGACAACGGCAGCTCCGCGGCGCGCACGCTCAGCCTGGTCGTGCCGTGCGTCGAACTGGTGCGAGACAACCGCGAGGACGCGAGCGTGGACCTGGCGATCGGCAGCGCCTTCGGCGACGTGGTGCCGACCCAGGCGGCGCGCGACATCCTCGCGCAGCTGCAGGCGTGGTCCGGCCAGCACGGCGACGGGGGCGAGCAGTCCGCGGTGAACCCGCCGGTGATCGACGAAGCACTGCTGGCCGCCGCCCGCCCCGGCACCTGCTGACGCGTGTCGCGGGCGCTCGCGCGCCCGGATTCTGCCCTCAGGGGGCGAGTCAGGACCCGCCGGAAAGGCGGCCGAAGAGGCCGCCGGCGGGCGCGAATCCCGCAACCGCGCCCGCGAGTTCGTCACTCGCGGGCGAGGGTCCCCCACCCGGTCGCAAGGCGACGGGCGGCCGCTACCGGGCGCGCACCCCACGCTCGCGCCGTCACCCACACGCGCGAGCGCCGCACCTGGCCGAAAGTCCGCGGGCGGCCGCTACACGTCCTTGACGCCGCACTCCACGGCCGCGTCGTAGAGCGCTCCGGCGATCGACGGCGCGGCCGCGAACGTCGCGTCCTCCCCCAGGGCCGGGTCCGCGCCGGGCAGGTGCACCACCGCGCCGGCTTCCTCCGCCACCAGCGCCCCGGCCGCCCAGTCCCAGCGGTGCAGGCCGTGCTCCACGTACCCGTCCAGCCACCCGGCCGCCACGGCGCACAGGTCGAGCGAGGCCACCCCGGCCCGGCGGACGTCCCGCACGCGGGTCAGCAGCCCGGACACCAACCGGGCCTGCCGGGCGCGCCGCTCGGCCTGGTAGGCGAACCCCGTGCCGATCAGGCTCAGCTCCAGCCGCTCGGGCGAGGACACCGCGAGCCGCCGCCCGTCGAGCCACGCGCCCTGGCCCCGCACGGCCGTCCAGCAGCGCCCGCTGACGGGTTCCACGACCGCCCCGGCCACCGACACCCCGTCCACCTGCGCCGCGAGCGACACGGCGAACAGGGGCGCGCCGTAGAGGAAGTTGACGGTGCCGTCGATCGGGTCCACCACCCACGTGACGCCGTCGCCCGCCGCGCCGCCCGCCTCCTCCCCCAGGACGTGGTCCCCCGGACGCAGCTCCGCCAGCCGGTCGCGCACCAGCTGCTCGGCGGCGCGGTCGACCGCGGTGACGACGTCGGTGTCCGTCGTCTTGGTCTCGACCGACACCGGCTCACCTGCGACCATGGCGTCACGGGCACGGCGGACCAGGTCCGCGGCCTCGGCCGCGACCTGGACGGCGACGTCCTTCAACTCTGTTTCGGCAGCTCCCACGTCCACCATGGGACCACACCCGGTTAAAGTCTCCGGCACAGGTTTCTGAATCGAGCGAGAAGGGACGGCGCCAATGACGGCGACCCGTGGTTTCGGAATCGACATCGGCGGCAGCGGTATCAAGGGCGCCCTTGTCGACCTGGAAAAGGGCGCACTGATCGGCGACCGCTTCCGGATCGACACCCCGCGCCCGGCGACCCCGGACGCGGTGGCCGACGTGGTGGCCCAGATCGTGGCCCACTTCGGCTGGGAGGGCCCGGTAGGCATCACGCTGCCCGCGGTGGTCAAGAAGGGCGTCGCGCACACCGCGGCGAACATCGACCCCAGCTGGATCGGCACCGACGCGGACGCGTTGTTCGCCAAGCGGCTGGACCGCCACGAGGACGACATCGCGATGCTCAACGACGCCGACGCGGCGGGCATGGCCGAGATCCGCTACGGCGACCCGCGGGCCCGCAAGGGCGTCACCACCCTGCTGACGTTCGGCACCGGCATCGGCAGCGCGCTGTTCCAGCACGGCACCCTGATGCCGAACACGGAGTTCGGCCACCTCGAGGTCGACGGGCACGACGCGGAGAAGAAGGCGGCCGCCTCCGTCAAGGACAACGAGGGTCTGTCCTACCCGCACTGGGCCAAGCGCGTGAACCGTTACCTTTCCGTGCTGGAGAACCTCATCTGGCCGGATCTGTTCATCGTGGGCGGCGGGGTCAGCAAGAAAGCCGAGAAGTGGGTGCCGCTGCTGGAGATCAGGACACCGGTCCTGGTCGCATCGCTGCAGAACAACGCGGGGATCGTGGGCGCGGCGCTGGCGGCGGCCGAGGGCCTGGAGCACTGACCTGCGAACAGGCCGCCCCGGGTTTGAACGATGATCGGCCGCAACGCACCGGCGTATCGTCGTTACAATGGAACACGGCCCACGGTCGCGGAGGACAAAACCGCAGGCCGCGGGACGTTCCCCGAATCTGAGGCAGCCGGGACCCACCATCCCGGCTCGCCGTGATCGACCGCTGCGAAAGGGCGTACGTGGCAGCCGCAAAAACCGCTACCCGAAGCGGCACGAAGACAACGAGCGCCGCCGACGTGAGCGCGGAACCCGACGCGGGCCGTGAGAACGTGACCGAGGCCGAGGCTCAGGGCTCCGGCGCCACGAAGAAGGCGACCACCCGCAAGCCGGCCGCGGCCAAGGGCCCGAAGAAGGCTCCGGCCAAGGGCCGCACCACCCGCAAGGCCGGCAAGACCGACGACGGGGAGCCGGACGGCCCCGGCGGCGAGGACATCGAGGACGTCGACCTCGAGGCCGACCTCGCCGACCTCGAAAGCGAGGTGGAGGTCGACGTCGTCGACGCGACCGTCACCGACGAAGCCGAGGACCTCGACGAGGACGAGCCGGACGAGAAGACGCCGGCCGCGAAGTCGGGCGCCAAGTCGACCGACCGCGACTTCGTCTGGGACGAGGAGGAGTCGGAGGCCCTGCGGCAGGCCCGCAAGGACGCCGAGCTCACCGCGTCCGCGGACTCGGTCCGCGCGTACCTGAAGCAGATCGGCAAGGTCGCGCTGCTCAACGCCGAGGAGGAGGTCGAGCTCGCCAAGCGGATCGAGGCCGGCCTGTACGCGGCCGAGCGGCTGCGCATCGCGGAGGAGGAGGGCGAGAAGCTCGCCACCCAGATGCGCCGCGACCTGCGCTGGATCATCCGGGACGGGGAGCGCGCCAAGAACCACCTGCTGGAGGCGAACCTCCGTCTGGTCGTGTCGCTGGCCAAGCGCTACACCGGCCGCGGCATGGCGTTCCTGGACCTGATCCAGGAGGGCAACCTGGGCCTCATCCGTGCGGTCGAGAAGTTCGACTACACGAAGGGCTACAAGTTCTCCACGTACGCGACGTGGTGGATCCGGCAGGCGATCACCCGCGCGATGGCCGACCAGGCCCGGACCATCCGCATACCGGTCCACATGGTCGAGGTGATCAACAAGCTCGGCCGCATCCAGCGTGAGCTGCTGCAGGACCTCGGCCGCGAGCCCACCCCCGAGGAGCTCGCGAAGGAGATGGACATCTCCCCGGAGAAGGTCCTGGAGATCCAGCAGTACGCCCGCGAGCCGATCTCGCTGGACCAGACGATCGGCGACGAGGGCGACTCGCAGCTGGGCGACTTCATCGAGGACTCGGAAGCGGTCGTCGCGGTCGACGCCGTGTCGTTCACGTTGCTGCAGGACCAGCTCCAGTCGGTGCTGCAGACGCTGTCCGAGCGCGAGGCCGGCGTGGTCCGGCTGCGCTTCGGCCTGACCGACGGCCAGCCGAGGACTTTAGACGAAATCGGCCAGGTCTACGGAGTCACGCGCGAGCGCATCCGGCAGATCGAATCGAAGACGATGTCCAAGCTGCGGCATCCCAGCCGCTCGCAGGTCCTGCGGGACTACCTGGACTAAAAGCACAAGAAGAAGGAGCCCGGACCGCCAACGGCGACCCGGGCTCCTTCTTTTACAAGCCAACGCAACGCAAGCCGGCAACGCAAAGCAGCCGACCACCCCAACCAGACCTCCCCCGCCCCCGATCCACAGCCGATCTTTAGTCGCCGATCAGCGGGGTCAAGGTACTCTTTCCCGCCTTGACGCCGCTGC
>NZ_JBEXTX010000117.1:0-24210 GCF_040614175.1 Amycolatopsis sp. NPDC006131 | reverse complement strand
GGCGAGCCGGACCCGGACCTCGGCGAGCGGATTGTGGCGTGGATCGTGCCCGCCGGGGAGCCGCGAGCAGCACATCCGCCGCGAGAAGGCGACCTCGAACATCTGCACCGCGCAGGTGCTGCCCGCCGTGCTGGCCGCGATGTACGCCGTCTACCACGGCCCGGAGGGCCTCAAGGAGATCGCGCGGCGCGTGCACGGCCTGGCCGCCGGGCTGGCCGGGGCGCTGCGGTCCGCGGGCGTGGAGGTCGTGCACGAGAGCTTCTTCGACACCGTGCTCACGCGGGTGCCGGGCCGGGCCGCCGCCGTGGTCGCCGCGGCGCGCGAGTCGGGCGTCAACCTCGGCCGCGTCGACGACGACCACGTGCGGATCGCCTGCGACGAAGTGACCACTGTGGACATCGTGGACCGCGTGCTGCGGGCCTTCGGGGCGGAGCCGGGCATCGCCGACGGCGCCACCGCGCTGCCCGCCGGTCTGGCACGCACCAGCGAGTTCCTGACGCACGAGGTGTTCCACAGCCACCGGTCGGAGACCGCGATGCTGCGGTACCTGCGCCGTCTGTCCGATCAGGACTACGCGCTGGACCGCGGCATGATCCCGCTCGGCTCGTGCACCATGAAGCTCAACGCGACCGCCGAGATGGAGCCGATCAGCTGGCCGGAGTTCGCGGGCCTGCACCCGTTCGCGCCCGCCGAGGACGCGGCGGGCTATCGCGAGCTGATCGACCAGCTGTGCGGCTGGCTCGCCGAGGTCACCGGCTACGACGAGGTGTCGTTGCAGCCCAACGCGGGCAGCCAGGGTGAGTTGGCCGGGCTGCTGGCCATCCGCGCCTACCACCGCGCCAACGGGCAGCCGGAGCGCGACGTGTGCCTGATCCCGTCGTCGGCGCACGGCACCAACGCCGCGTCCGCCGTGCTCGCCGGGATGCGCGTGGTCGTGGTGGCCTGCAACGACAACGGCGACGTCGACCTGGACGACCTGCGCGCCAAGGCGGAGCAGCACCGCGACGCGCTGTCCGCGATCATGGTCACCTACCCGTCCACGCACGGCGTGTACGAGGAGGGCATCGGCGAGATCGCCCGCATCGTGCACGAGGCCGGCGGGCAGGTCTACGTCGACGGCGCGAACCTGAACGCGCTGCTGGGCCTGGCCAAGCCGGGCGAGTTCGGCGGCGACGTGTCGCACCTGAACCTGCACAAGACGTTCTGCATCCCGCACGGTGGTGGCGGCCCCGGCGTCGGCCCGGTCGCGGTGCGCGCGCACCTCGCGCCGTACCTGCCCAACCACCCGCTGTCCGGCGGCGCGGGCCCGGACACCGGTGTCGGCCCGATCTCGGCGGCGCCGTTCGGCTCGGCGTCGATCCTGCCGATCTCGTGGGCCTACATCCGCATGATGGGCGGCGCCGGGCTGACCAGCGCCACCAAGGTCGCCGTGCTCGCCGCGAACTACGTCGCCGCGCGGCTGTCCCCGCACTACCCGGTGCTCTACACCGGGCGCAACGGGCGGGTCGCGCACGAGTGCATCCTCGACCTGCGCGCGCTGACCAAGCGCACCGGCGTGACGGTCGACGACGTCGCCAAGCGCCTGGTGGACTACGGCTTCCACGCGCCGACGATGTCATTCCCGGTCGCCGGGACGCTGATGGTCGAGCCGACCGAGAGCGAGGACGTCGCCGAGCTGGACCGGTTCTGCGACGCGATGATCGCCATCCGGCGGGAGATCGAGGAGGTCGCCGAGGGCCGGTGGGCCGTCGAGCAGAGCCCGCTGCGCAACGCGCCGCACACCGCGGAGATGCTGACCGGCGACTGGGACCTGCCGTACGACCGCAAGACCGCGGTCTACCCGGGCGGGGTGTCGCCGAAGAACAAGTACTGGTCCCCGGTCCGCCGCATCGACGGCGCCCACGGCGACCGCAACCTCGTCTGCTCGTGCCCGTCCGTCGAAGCCTACGGGAGCTGACCATGCGCACCGCACTGTATTCCGTCCACAAGGGACTGTGCGCGCTGTTCACCGACTTCGCGGGCTGGGAGATGCCGGTGCGGTACGGCAGCGAGCTGGCCGAGCACCGCGCGGTGCGCGAGGCGGCCGGGCTGTTCGACCTCTCCCACATGGGCGAGATCGAGGTGACCGGCCCGCAGGCCGCCGACGCGCTGGACTACGCGTTCGTCGGCAAGCTGTCCGCGGTCAAGCCGGGCCGCGCCCGCTACACGATGATCTGCGACGCCGACGGCGGGGTGATCGACGACCTCGTGGTGTACCGGCTGGAGGACGAGAAGTACCTGGTGGTCGCGAACGCGGGCAACGCGCCGGCGGTCGCCGCGGAGCTGACCGAGCGCGCGTCCCGGTTCGACGCGCGGGTCACCGACCGCTCGGCGGAGTTCGCGTTGATCGCGGTGCAGGGCCCCAACGCGGTGGACGTGCTCGGCGCGGTCACCGACGCCGACCTGGCCGGCCTGAAGTACTACGCGAGCATGCCCGCCACGGTGAAAGGCCACGAGGTGCTGCTGGCGCGCACCGGCTACACCGGCGAGGACGGCTTCGAGCTGTACGTCCCCGCCGACGAAGCGGCGTCGGTGTGGCACATCCTCACCGAGGCCGGCCAGCCGCATGGACTGGTGCCCGCCGGGCTCGCCTGCCGCGACACGTTGCGCCTGGAGGCGGGCATGCCGTTGTACGGCAACGAGTTGTCGCGGCAGCGTTCGCCGTTCGAGGCGAACCTGGGCCGCGTGGTCAAGCTCGACAAGCCGGACTTCGTCGGCAAGGCGGCGCTGGCAGGGCGGCAGGAGCCGTCCGAGGTGCTGGTCGGGCTGCGTGGCGCCGGGCGGCGCGCGCCGCGGCACGGGTACCGCGTGCTCTCCGGCGAGGAGCCGGTGGGCGAGGTGACCAGCGGCGCCCTGTCGCCGACGCTGGGCCACCCGGTCGCGATGGCCTACGTGGCGGTGGCGCTGAGCGAGCCGGGCACGGAGCTGTCGGTCGACATCCGCGGCCGGATCGAGCCGGTCGAGGTCGTCGCGCTGCCGTTCTACCAGCGGGGCGCAACGAAGTAACTTCCTGACCGCGTTTGTGGTGTGTGGAGAACAAACGCAGGCGGGTGTGGCGACGGGTCCGGCGGGTCGCGTACGTGCTGGCCGGGCTCGTCGTCGGGGTGCCGGCGATCGCGTTCGCGATCGGCTACCTGGTGTGGGACGTGCGCAGCCCGCAGGAGGTGCTGGCCGAGCTCGACAAGACGGTCGTGGTCCAGTACACCGACGGCACCGAGCTGATGCGGGTCGTGCCGCCGGACGGCGACCGCACCTTCACCCCGTACGAGGAGATCCCGCGCAAGCTGGTCGACGCGATCGTCGCCGTCGAGGACCCGACGTTCTGGACCACGTGCGATGGTGACCGGCGTCGGCGGCGGGTCGGGAATCACGCAGCAGTACATCAAGAACTCCACCGGCGAGGACGACGCGACGCTGTTCCGCAAGTTCAAGGAGCTGGTGCTCGCCACGAAGATCACCGACCGGCAGAGCAAGGAACAGATCTTCGAAAGCTACGTCAACATCATCTCCTTCGGCCGCAACACGCACGGCCCGGCCGCCGCGGCGCAGGCCTACTTCGGCAAGCAGCTGGCGGACATCTCGTGGAGCGAGGCCGCGTTCCTGGCGGGGATGCTGCAGGCGCCGTACGGGCACGACCCGGCGACGGTGGGGCCCGAGCAGGCCGCGCGGCGCTGGGCCTACGCCGCGGACAAGCTGGCCGAGCGCGGGTACGTCTCGCCGGCCGACCGGTCCGGCATGGCGTATCCGCAGGTCCTGGACCCGGACGAGACGCGGGCCGGGCGGACCTCCTACAGCGACTACCACATCCGCCAGCAGGTGCTCACCGAGCTGGAGGCGCGGGGGTGGCCGCTGGAACGGCTGCGCCGCGAGGGCCTGACGGTGCGCCTGACGCTCGACCGCGACGCGCAGAACCGTGCCGAGCGCGCGGTGCGCGACCGGCTCGCGGGCGAACCCGCGGAGCTGCGGGCGGCGGTGGTGTCCGTGCGGCCGGGCGACGGCGGCGTCACCGCGTACGCGGGCGGGAACTGGGGCGTGACGGACTACGCCGTGACCCCGCGCCGCCCGGGCTCGGCGTTCCGGCCGATCGTGCAGCTGGCCGAGTTCCGCGCCCGCGCCGACGACCCGCCCGTGGTGACCGGCCCGAAGATCCGGCAGGCTGCCTACGACGCCGGGATCCCGGAATTCCTCGACGGCGCCCGGACCCTGACCGCGCCCGACGGGGTGCGGATCGCGTCGACCATCGCCGAGGGCACCTACCGGTTGCGGCCGCTGGACCTGGCCGGCGTGTTCGCGACCTTCGCGAGCGGCGGGCTGCGGGTGGCGCCGCACTTCGTGGCGGAGCTGCGGCGCGGCGACGAGGTGGTGTGGCGCCAGGACACCACGCCGGTGCCCGCGCTGCCTCGCGAGGCGGCGCTGCTGGCCGGCGGCGTGCCGGGCGAGTACGGCACGTCCGACGCGTGGATGGCGGGCGCGAGCTCGTCGATGGCCACGCTGGCGTGGGTCGGCGGCGACGAGGAACGCCCGCGCGCCGACCGCGACGGCGTGCCCCTGACCGGCGCCACCCTGCCGTCGGACATCTGGCGCGAGGTGATGTCGCCGGAGCTGTCTACGCGGTGAGCTCCCCGCGGCGGCGCAGCTCCTCGAACACCTGCTGGAACGCGCGGGAACCGCGGTGGCGGTCGGCGTAACCGAGCCAGGCCACCTCCGCGATCTCGGCGGACGGCGTGATCGTGCCCCGGTAATCCGCGGTGTAGCAGGTCATCCGCAGCAGCTGCGCCTGCCCGTCGGCGGGCGCCTCGATCGTCGCGGTGTGCACCGCGGTCGCCGGGTCGATCGACACCGACAGCTCCTCGGCGACCTCGCGCACCAGTGTCGCCACGTCGCTCTCACCGGGCTCGCGCCTGCCACCCGGCAGGTACCAGGCCGACTTGCCGTGCGAGCGCGCCGCCAGCACGCGGCCGGACTCCACCCGCAGCCAGGCGACCTTGTCGATCACTCCGTCACCAGCGCGAGCGTGAACCCGTCGTAGCCCTTCTGGCCGACGGTCTGCACCACGGTCGCCTCCACCCGCGGCTCGGCGGCGATCAGCTCGTGCATCTCGCGGGTCGCGACGATCGCCGGGTCCGTGCTGTCCGCGTCGGCGAGCGCGCCGTCCCGCACCACGTTGTCGACGATGATCACCGAGCCCGGCCGGGACAACCGCAGCGCCCACCGGAAGTACTCCGGGTTGTTCGGCTTGTCGGCGTCGATGAAGATCAGGTCGAACGGCCCCTCGACGGAGGGCAGCGTGTCCAGAGCCTTGCCGACCTTGACCTCGACGACCTCGCCGAACCCGGCCGCGTCGAGGTTGTTCTCCGCCACCTGCGCGTGCTTGCGGTCCGCCTCCAGCGTCACCAGCCTGCCGTCCGGCGGCAGCGCCCGCGCCAGCCAGATCGTGCTGTACGCGCCGAGGGTCCCGATCTCCAGGATCGAGCGGGCGCCGTGCATCCGCGCCAGCAGGTGCAGCAGCTTGCCCTGCGCCGGGGACACCGCGATCGGGGGCAGCCCGGCGTCGGCCGTGGCCGCCCGCACGTCGTCGAGCACCGGGTCGGCTGGGATGAGCGTCCGGCCGACGTAATCGTCGACCGCGCTCCACACGTCCTGGCTCACAAGAGCCGAAACTACCGGCGCGCCTTCGGGATGACCAACGGAGTTCCGGTCTCCGGGTCCGGGATCACCGAGCACGGCAGGTCGAAGATCTCCTCGACGCGCTCCGCGGTGACGACCTCCTCCGGCGTGCCGGTCGCGAGGACCTCGCCGCCGCGCATGGCGATCAGGTGCGTGGCGTAGCGGGCCGCGTGGTTGAGGTCGTGCAGCACCGCGACCAGCGTGCGGCCCTGCTCCGCGTGCAGCTTCGCGCACAGGTCGAGGATGTCCATCTGGTGCGCGATGTCCAGGAACGTGGTCGGCTCGTCCAGCAGGAGCAGCTCGGTCTCCTGCGCGAGCGCCATCGCCAGCCACACGCGCTGCCGCTGCCCGCCGGACAGCTCGTCGACCATGCGGTCGGCCAGTTCGGACACGCCGGTCGCGGCCATCGACCGCTCGACCACGTCGGCGTCCTCGCGGGACCACTGGCGCAGCAGCCGCTGGTGCGGGTACCGGCCGCGGGACACCAGGTCGGCGACCGTGATGCCGTCCGGCGCGATCGAGCTCTGCGGCAGCAGGCCCAGCTTGCGCGCGACCTGCTTGGCCGGCAGCGACGTGATGACCTCGCCGTCCAGGTAGACCATGCCCTGCCGCGGCTTGAGCAGCCTGCTCAGCGCACGCAGCAGCGTGGACTTGCCGCACGCGTTCGGCCCGACGATGACGGTGAACGACTGGTCCGGGATGGTGACCGAGAGCCCTTCGGCGACGACCCGGCCGTCGTAACCCAACGTCAGGCCGTCACCGTGCAGCCGGGTGCTGGTGGTCGGCTCGGCGACAAGATCCACGGTCTGGGCCATAGAGGTTAGGCTAACCTACAAGTCTGGCGAACGGTACGGATCATGCCTACGTTGACAGGGTGTTCGACGTCACGGATCTGACTCGCGTCACGCCCGTGCTCGACTCGCGGGCGGTCACGTTCGAGAACCCCACCGGGGAGCGCGGCGCCGGCGGCCGCGCCGGAGGCGGCCGCAAGGGCGCTCCCAGCCGGGTGATCGAGGGCGGCGAGCGCGTCACCCTCGCCGACCTCGCCGGGCCTGGGACGATCCGGCACATCTGGATGACGTTCCCGCCCGACCGGCCGGCCCGCATGCGCGCCGTCTACCTCGAAGTCCGCTACGGCGGCCTGTCCTACCCCAGCGTGTCCGTGCCGTGCCTGGACTTCTTCGGCTCGCCGCACGGCCGTCCCGTCGCCTACTCCAGCGCGCTGACCAGCATGCCCGAGGCCCGCGGCTTCAACAGCTACGTGCCGATGGCCTTCGGCGAACGCATCCACGTCGATCTCGTCAACGGCAACCCGGACCCGATCGTCCTGTACTTCCAGATCGACTACACGCTCGGCGAATCCGCGTCCGGGCGGCTGCACGTGGGCTTCCGCCGGGAGAACCCGACGGTGTCGAAGCGGGACTTCGTGGTGACCGAGGGGCTACGCGGGCCGGGCCGGTTCCTCGGCTGGGTCGGCGGGGTGCGGCCGATCGACGGCGGCCAGTGGTACGGCGAGGGCGAGGTGAAGGTCTACCGCGACGGCGACCGCGAGTTCCCCACGATCTGCGGGACCGGGCTGGAGGACTACGTCGGCTCGGCGTGGGGGATGGGCCCGCACGCCGGGCTGTACGCGGGCGCGCCGCTGGAGGTGTCCGGCCGCGGGCCGATCCCGAAGTACGTCGGGTTCTACCGCTGGCACGTGCTCGACCCGGTCATGTTCAGCACCGACCTGCAGGTGACGCTGCAGCAGATCGGGGCCGACCGGGGCGGCCTGGTCGAACGCGTCGACGACTACTGCGCCGCCGCGTTCACGGTGTGCGAGCGGGCGCAGCCGGTGCCGCCGGTCGACGTCGCCGCGGCCGTCGCGGACCTGGAGTGACTACTGGGACCGTTCGCCGACCACGACGACGGCATCGCGCAGCGCGGCGCGCAGCCTGCCGACGTCGAGCGGTTCGAGCACCGCGGCTTCGCCCGGCGGCGCCACCAGGACCACACGCCCGCTGCTCACGAACACAGTCAGGTCACGTCGCCTGCCGGCCAGGTCCCGGCAGCTGATCGACCATTCGTCTCGAGCCGCCACGTCCGTCGCCTTCCTTCGGTGGTCTTGCAGGTGACAGTGGGACGGCCCAGCGGGGCGGGCGTGACGCGGTGGCGCGGAAAAAATGTCCGCAGTAGCGTCGGGTGGCAAGGATCACACGGATGAGGAGCGGCCCATGTCCGAGCCCAGGCGGATCGTGATCGTCGGCGCGGGCCTCGCGGGCGCGTCGGCTGCGGCGGCGCTGCGGGAGAACGGCTACGACGGCGAGGTGGTGGTCCTCGGCGCGGAGGCGCACCCGCCCTACGAGCTGCCACCGTTGTCGAAGAAGGTCCTGCTCGGCCAGGGCGACGAGCCCGACTGGGTGCGGGACGCCGACTTCTACGCGCAGCACGGCATCGACCTGCGCTCCGGCACCAGCGCGACGCGGGTCGAGCTGGGCGCGCGGGTGGTGCTGGACGCGCGTGGCGGGCGGCACCCCTACGACCGGCTGCTGCTGGCGACCGGGTCGCAGCCGCGGACGCTGCCGGTGCGCGGGGTGGACCTGCCGGGCGTCTACACGCTGCGGACCCTCGACGACGCGCTCGCCCTGCGGTCGGCGTTCACCGGCTCGCCGCGGGTGGTGGTGATCGGGACGGGCTGGATCGGGACGGAGGCCGCGGCGGCGGCGCGGCACCACGGCGCCGACGTGACGATGGTCGACGTGCTGCCCGGGCCGCTGTGGGTGCTGGGGCCGGAGATCAGCAAGGTGTTCGCCGACCTGCACACCGAGCACGGCGTGCGGTGGCGGCTCGGCAGCGGCATCACCGAGGTGACCGGCGGGCCGGGCGGCGTGGCCGGGGTGCGGCTGGCGGACGGCAGCGAGTTGCCCGCGGACGTGGTGCTGGTCGCGGTCGGCGCGAAGCCTCGGGTGGACCTGGCGCACGCGGCCGGCCTGGACCTGGCCGACGAGGGCGGGGTGGCCGTCGACGCGTCCCTGCGCACGGCGGCGCCGGACGTGTACGCGGCGGGGGACATCGCGGCGCAGTGGCACCCGCGGTACGGGCGCCGCATCCGCGTCGAGCACTGGGCGAACGCGAAGAACCAGGGCACCCACGTGGCGGCGAACCTGGCCGGCGGGCAGGAGCAGTACACCCGCACCCCGTACTTCTTCACGGACCAGTACGACCTGGGCTGCGAGTACCGCGGCATCGCCGACCCGCAGCGGGACGAACTGGTGGTCCGCGGCGACCTGGCCAAACGCGAGTTCACCGCCTTCTGGCTGCGCGATGGCCAGGTGACGGCCGCGATGAACGTGAACATGTGGGACGACGGCGACGCGCTGAACCGCATCGTCGGAAACCGGGTGAAGGTGGACGACGCGACGCTCCGCGAGGGGGACCTCGACAGCGTCGAGGGAGCCTAGTTCTGAACTAACTCCCTAAACAGGGGGTCCGGGTCATCTTCGTCTCCGCACGCAACGAGGTGGCCGGACATGTGGCGGTTACTGGGGCTTACCTGCCTCCAGGTCGCTCCGGGGGATTTCTAACGAATCGGTAATCCCGGTAACAGCGATCAACCGCGCCCGATGATCGGGGCAGGGGAGTTGCTTGAGAGGAGCGAGCGAAATTGTTTCGTCGTTATGTTGCCGTGACGTTGGTCGCGGGTGCCCTTGTGGCCGGGTGTTCGACGTCTGCGAACACGGGCAAGGTGAGCGAGGGGTCGGCCCAGGGGCCCGAAACCACGGCGGCAGCAGCGGCCGAAGAGGTCGCCAAGGCCCCGACCTGGGGTCAGCGGTACACGTGGGACGACGGCCTGGCGATCGAGGTTTCCGCGCCGAGCACGTGCAAGCCTAGCCAGTACGCGTTCCCGCAGAACGTCCAGCGCGCGGTGAAGTTCAAGGTCACGATCACCAACGGGACCGACAAGCCCTACGAGGCCGCCGCGCTCGGGTTCGGGACGGACGCCCAGTTCAACTCGACCAAGGCTGAGAGCGTGTTCGACTCCGGCGGCCCCTGTGGGGACGGCGGGGCGATGCAGTCCGCAACCATTCTGCCGGGCAAGTCGTTCAGCTTCGAGCAGGCGTACGCGGTCGGTCCGCAGCCTGGCGAGATGCAGCTCGCGTTCCAGCCCACGTTCGGCGCCGACAAGGCCGTCTTCCTCGGCCAGGCATAGCGAAAATCGCCCCCGTCTCGGCTTCGGCCGGGACGGGGCTTTTATGCGTTTCAGGGCAAGAAGAAACCCCGGCCCGGAGTGTGTGTGGGTACTCCAGGCCGGGGGCTGAGCCAACGGGCGGTCTGTACCCCGGGGCACTCCCGTTGGTTCATCGTCCTCGCTCCACTGCCGGACCCAACCGCCTGCGCTTATCCGGGACCACTCGCCGCGCGTGTTGATGTTCCAGCCGCTCAGGCCATGCTTGCCAGCGTTCGTGTACCCGGGCTCGGGTACCGCGTGTTCAGGTGCAGCCAAAACTCCGCCTTCCCCGCGGCGGTGGCAGACCACCTGCGTGCGGCGCCGCGTGCTAATGCTCGGCAGTGCCACCCGGAAGCGCTGGCATCGGTCCGCCGTCCGTCCGTCACCAACCGTCGGCCCTGCCGGCCTGCCACTCCGTGCGCGCCAAACCGCCCGGCCCCAAAGCCACCTGCTCGGCTGAACCTGCGCCTGCGCGGCACCCGATCGGCGCACCCCGCCAATACCCTCGGTCCTCGTGATCAACCAAGCAGCCCGGCGGGGCCGCGTCGCCAGTTGTCCGGATCCCTCGGGGGGTCCGGTGGCCGCGTTCGCGCACCGGTTGTGGGCCCTCAAGCGCTCTGCGGGCGATCCCTCCTACGACCGCATGCGCACCGAACTCGGCGCGCTCGCTTCGAAGTCCGCGCTCTCGGCCGCCGCGCGGGGGCAGCGCCTGCCGTCGTGGGACACCACCTGGGAGTTCGTCCGCGTGCTGGCCGTCGGGGTGCTCGGCGAGCACGAGGACGAGGTCCGGGCCCGCTGGCGCGCCGACTGGGAACGGGTCCGCGACGGCGTCGCGAACCCGCCGCCCGCCCCGCGCCGCTGGAAGCTTCCGGTGGCCGCCGCGGCCGTCGTGCTCGCGGTCGGCGTCGCGGCCGGGGTCGTCCTGCTGCGCGACCCGGACCCAGAGGCGCCCGCCGCGCTCCCGCCGCTGGTCCCCGGCGACGAGTCCGAGTTCGCCGGCGACGTCACCGTCCCGGACGGGACCGTGGTGCCGACCGGGGCGCGGTTCGTCAAGACGTGGGAGTTCCGCAACACCGGCACCGTGCCGTGGGTGGACCGCTCACTGCGGCGCGAGGGCGGCTTCGGCCCCGGCGACGGCTGCCAGACGCCCGCGGTGGTGCCCGTCCCGGACACGCCGCCCGGCCAGTCCGCGCGCGTGTCGGTCGAGGTGCGCGCGCCGGACGAGCCCGGCTACTGCCAGGTGTACTTCAAGATGACCGACAGCGCGGGCCGGCTGCTCCTGCCGGGCACCCGTGCGGCGTACTTCTACGTCCGGGTGGCCGGCTGATTCGGCCACCCGCCTCGGTGGTCAAAGCCCTGACCTGCGTGGACATCCGGATTTGGCCACCGGACGCGGTGTGGCCGTCGCGAGTCTTCCGCCAGTGGTCCAGACCTCCCTAGCGTCGGCGCCAGTACCACCGACGAAGGAGATCCCGGATGCGGAAATCGATCAGGACACTCGCCGCCGCGCTGCCCCTCGCCGCGGCACTCCCGCTGCTCGTGGCGCCTCAGGCCGCGGCCGCGGAGAAGGTGTGCGCGGGCGGCTCGCTGATGGGCGGCCGCACCACCACCGCCGGGGTGGCCGCCGACCAGGTCATCCACATCAAGGTCCACAACCACGACTACCGCGGCCTCGCGCTGGTGATCCGCGACGTCACCCGCAAGAAGCAGCTGTGGAAGGGCGTCATCGCGCCGGGCAAGGAGCACACCGTCAAGACCGACGTGTTCGGCGAGCCGCCCATCGGCTACGAGATCGCCTTCGACGTCACGTCGAACCTGTCGAACAACTACACCTACGCGATCTCCTCCGCCCGCTGCTACTGAAAGGCCACGACATGCGCACCCTCCTGATCGCGGCCATCGCCGCGACCGCGGCCGCCCTGCCCGTGCCGGCGTCGGCCACCCCCGCGCCGGTGACGGGCTCGGACATCATCACCACCTGCGGACAGGGCTACTCGGGCTACATCCGCCGCTTCGGCAAGGACGCCCTGTGCCTGCAGCCCGGCACCCGCACCTGGGCCGGCTTCAAGGCGTTCGAGTGCAAGGGCGCCATCACCGTCTACTTCAAGAACGGCACGAAGCTGGAGTGCGGCGGCGGGATCGACTTCCCGGACAACGGCGGGATCGTCAAGACCGTCGCCCGCTGACGCCGACCACCACGCGCGCGGCCAGCGCGGCGACGGCGAGGACGCCGACGCCGATCGCGTGCGCCAGTTCGGCGAAGGTGGGCCGGTGCGCGCCGGTGCCGAGGAACAACACGACCGCGGTGACCACCAGCGCCGCGGTCACCAAGCTCAGCGAGCACGCCCACCGCTGCCGGCGCCGCGCCCGCGCGGTGGGCTGCTCCGGCTGCATGAACCACCACGCCACCAGGAACAGCAGGCCCATCGCCGCGAACACGAACCCGAAGCCGTGCCCGTCGAGCACGAGGCTCCCGCCGAGGGGGACGAACAGCACGCCGAGCAGGAACAACGCGGGGCGCGCCGCCCACGCCGGGGTGCGGGGCGAGACGTAGGGCACGTCAGGCCCGCCGCCGGGTCAGCGTCCCGAACACTACCAGCGCCACTACGGCGAACGCGGCCATCACGACGCCCATCGGCACCGCGCTCGCCTCGCCGCCGATGCTCACCAGCGGCGTCGCGAGCCCGCCGACCACGAACTGCATCACGCCGAGCAGCGCGGACGCCGCCCCGGCGTTGTGCGGGTGCTCGGCCAGCGCCAGCGACGACGCGTTCGGCATGACCAGCCCGATGCTCGACACCATCACCAGCAGCGGCGCCAGCAGCACCCCCAGCGGCAGCCCGGCCAGCGCCGCCGCCAGCACGCCGACCCCGCCGGCCGCCGAGGCGGACAGGCCGACCGTCAGCAGCGTCCGCTCCCGCACGCGGCCCACGATCCGCCCGTTGACCTGCCCGGCGATCACGATCCCCAGCCCGTTCGCCCCGAACACGAGGCTGTACTCCTGCGGGCTCAGCCCGTACACGTCCTGCAGCACGAACGAGCTCGCGGAGATGTAGGCGAACAGCCCGGCGAACATCAGCCCGGCCGACAGCGCGTACCCGACGAACGACCGGTCCCGCAACAGCACGCCATACCCACGCAGCGTCGAGCCGATCCGCGCCGGGCGGCGGCGCTCGGCAGGCAGCGTCTCGGGCATCGCCAGCGCCGCGGCCACCAGCAGCACCGCGCCGAACACGGCCAGCACCACGAACACCCCGCGCCACGACGTCAGCCGCAGCACCTGCCCGCCGATCACCGGCGCCAGGATCGGGGCCAGCCCGCTGACCAGCATCAACATCGAGAAGAACTTCGTCATCGCGGTGCCTGCGAACAGGTCCCGCACGCACGCCCGCGCGATCACCATCCCGGCGGCCGCGCCGAGCGCCTGCACCGACCGGCCCACGATCAGCAGTTCCGCCGTCGGGCTCACCGCGCACAGCACCGACGCGACGGCGTACAGCACCAGCCCGGCCAGCAGCGGACGGCGGCGGCCGAGCGAGTCCGACAGCGGCCCGGCGATCAGCTGCCCCAGCGCCAGCCCGATGATGAACGCGGTCAGCGTGAGCTGCAGCGTCGGCGCCGAGCTGTGCAGGTCGTCGGCCATCCGGGGGAGCGCGGGCAGGTACATGTCGATCGAGAGCGGCGCGAACGCTGACAGCCCGCCGAGGATCAGCGCGTACCGCAGGGTTCCGGGTGTCCGTCTGATCTTCGCCGGTGCCGTGACCGCTGTCGTGCTCACTCCGCCTCCACTCGACCGGATCCACCCGGCAACAACGAACACCGGAGATCGCGTTCGCATTCCCCGCTGTGGTGCGGAACACCCGGACGCGATCAGTCCACAGTGGACTCAACTGTCTGGTATACTGGACAAACCGGACCGATGTCGAGGGGAGTGCCGTGCGGCGGAAGCTGGGAACGGAATCCCGGCACCGGTCCGTCCGCGGCCTGCTCGTCCTGGCCCTGCTGCTGCTCAGCCTCATCACGCCGACGACGCCGGAGAGCCACCCGCACCCGCCCGCGCCGGACGGCATCGCAGCCCTCGCGGCGGAGCCGTTGCCGCACGTCACGGCCACCCCGCTGCCGGTCGCGGACCTGCCGCCGGTCGTCGGCGTGGAACCACCGCGCGGCCACGCGGAAGACCGGCCGTCGCCTGCCGGCCCGCCACCTGCCCGTGATCAGGGCACCGCTCTCGGCGCCCGCGCGCCGCCCTCCAGGTAACGCCCCGGACCCCATCCGCACACCGCGCCGACCCGCGGTGCGCTTCGCCATGCCCTGGAGGGACTTCACCACATGCAAACCGGACACGCACTGCTCGCCGTCGGCGGCGCCTTCCTCGCCGCAGGCGTGCTGGCCAGAGCCGGAGCCCGCATCGGGCTGCCCACGATCCCCCTGTTCATGCTGGCCGGGTTCATCTTCGGCCCCAACACCCCCGGCCTGTCGCTGGTGCACGACCCCGGCGAGCTGAGTGTGCTCGCCGGGCTCGGCCTGGTGTTCCTGCTGTTCTACCTGGGCCTGGAGTTCTCGCTCGACGACCTCGCCAAGGGCGGCCGCAAGCTCGCCGTGTCGGGCCTGGTCTACCTCGTGCTCAACATCGGCGGCGGGCTCGCCTTCGGGTTCCTGCTCGGCTGGGGCTCCAGCGAGGCGCTGGTGATCGCGGGCGCGATCGGGATCTCGTCGTCGGCGATCGTGACCAAACTGCTCGTCGAGACCGGTCGCACGCGGCACCCGGAATCGCGCCTGATCATGGGCATCATCGTGATCGAGGACCTGTTCCTCGCCCTGTACCTGGCGCTGCTGCAGCCGGTGCTCTCCGGCGCCGACTCGTTCTGGCCCGCGCTCGCCGACTTCGGCAAGGCACTCGGCTTCCTGCTGGCGCTCGCCGCGCTGGCCCGCTGGGGCGGGCGGCTGGTGTCGAAGCTGTTCGGCTCGGCCGACGACGAGCTGCTGACCGTGTGCTTCGTCGGCGTCGCCGTGCTGGGCGCCGCGGTCGCCGAGGAGCTGGGCGTCTCCGACGCGATCGGCGCGTTCATGGTCGGCATGATGCTCGGCGGCTCGAAGGTCGCGCCCCGCATCCACAAGCTGGTCCTGCCGCTGCGGGACGCGTTCGGCGCGTTGTTCTTCTTCATCTTCGGGCTCAGCATCGACCCGGGCGCCGTCGGCACGGTCGTGGTGCCGGTGCTGATCGCCGTGGCGCTGACGCTCGCGCTGAACCTCGCGGCGGGCGCGATCGCGGCGAAGCTGCACTCGTTCGACGGCCAGGCCGGGCTGAACATCGGGCTGACCGTGCTCACCCGCGGCGAGTTCTCGCTGGTGCTGGCCACGCTCGCGGCGGCGGCCGGGCTGGACTCCCGCGTCGCGCCGTTCGTGGCGGGCTACGTGCTGCTGCTCGCGATCATCGGCCCGCTGGCGGTGCTGCGGTCGGAGAACCTGGCCCGGCTGTTCCGAGCGCGACGGGCATCACCAGTGTCGTGAACGAGCCCTGGTCGGCCGAGCGGACGCGGGCGACCTGCAGCGGCCCGGCGAACTCCAGCAGCACGTCGGGCCCGACGCCCGACTCCAACGCCGCACCCAGCACGGCGGGGTCGAACCCGATGCGCAGCTCGTCGCCGCAGACGGCGGGCAGCACCGTGCCGCCGACGGCCAGCCGGTCCGGCCCGAGCACCAGCTCGGCCGGGCGGTCGGCGGGCAGCGCGTCCCGGAGCGCGACGCGGTCGACGACGACCCGTTGCGCCGGGACGGGCAGGGCGTCGAGGACCGCGCGGTAGTCCGGGAAGTCCTGGTCCAGCAGCGGCAGCGTGGTGCCGTCGAGGGTGACCTCGTCCTGCCGCGCCAGCCGCGGGCCGAGCGCGGCCAGCTCACCGGCGGACACGACGAACCGGCCGGTGCCGCCGTGCACGGGCTGCAGGACGCGCAGCGCGAGCCGGTAGCGGTCGGTGGCGACGACGCGGACCTCGTCGCCGTCGGCCTCGATCAGCACGAAGTCCAGCGGCGCGCCCGCGGCGGGGGCGACCTGCCGGACCGCGCTCGCCAGGTCGAGGCCGGCGACCCGGACCGGGCCCGGCAGCAGGCGCCCGACCGCCGCCGACGCGGCCCGGAAGTCCTCCCGCAGCCGCCGCCGGTGCGCCTCCAGCACCGCCCGCGCCTCGCTCGACGGTCCGTCGAGCACGGTCGTGACCTGCGCCAGCGGCAGGCCCGCCGCCCGCAGTTCACGCAGCCGGACCGCGCGTTCGACCTGGTCCTCGCGGTAGTAGCGGTAGCCGGTGGTCTCGTCCACGCGCGCGGGCGTGAGCACGCCGCAGTCGTCGTAGAAGCGCAGCGCGCTCGGGGTGAGCCCGGCCAGCCGCGCGAACGCGCTGATGGTCAGCATGCCGCCGATTCTGCGGCTTCCAGTGGCTCGAAGGTCAACAGCGGTTCAGCATGTCGGTCAGCGCCGCCTGCTCCGCGGTGGTGACGCTCAGCCGGTAGTAGTGCTTGACCTCGATCCAGTCGGTGGCGTAGGTGCACCAGAACGACTCCAGCGGCGGCCGCCACTCGTCCGGCGCCTTGTCGCTCTTCGACTGGTTGACGTTGTCGGTGACCGCCCACAGCTGCGGGCGCACCAGGTCGTTCGCGAAGGCCTCGCGCTGGTCCTGCGTCCACGCCGACGCGCCGCTGACCCAGCTCTGCGCGAGCGGCACCATGTGGTCGATGTCCACATCGGACGCCTTGGTCCAGGTCGCGCCGTCGTAGGGGCTGACCCAGGTGCCCGAGGTGGGCGAGCAGTCCTTGCCGACGACGACGTTCGTGCCCGAGCGCTTGAGCACCTCCTCGCGGGTGTTGCAGGCGCCCTCGACGGTGTCCCAGTGCGGGTACTTCTCCCGCGAGTAGCCGTTCAGCGTGCCCCGCGGCTTCACCTGCAGCTCGGCGAGCTGCTGCCGCGCCACGCCCGGATCCGTCGCCGGATTCGCCTTCGACGGCGGCACCGGACCCGGCCGCCACACCACCACCAGAACCGCCACCACGACCGCCACGACCAATGGCACCCACACCCGCGCCTTCACGCCGGTGAGGTTAAGTGATCAAGTACCGGCGGTACGCGGACGCCTCCGGCGTGTCGGAGCAACGTCCGTCGCTTCCACCACCCCTGATCAAGTACCGGCGGTACGCTGCGGTCTCCGGCGTGTCGACGAGGAGGTTCGCGTGGCCGAGCGGTTCGGTGGCTACCAGAACGAGATCTACCTGCACGGGCTCGGCGGGACGAAGCCGCCGTTCACCACCGACCCGGCGCGGCTGGCGGAGTCGGCCCGCGAGGTGATGACCCCGGAGGCCTACGGCTACGTGGCAGGCGGCGCGGGCTCGGGCGCGACGATGGATGCCAACCGCGCGGCGTTCGACCGCTGGAAGCTGGTGCCGCGCATGCTCACCGACGCCACCGCGCGCACCACGTCGGCGAGGGTGCTCGGGTCCGAGCTGCCCGCGCCGGTGCTGCTCGCGCCGGTCGGGGTGCAGTCGATCGTGCACCCGGACGCCGAGCTGGCGACGGCGCGGGCCGCGGCGGCGCTGGGCCTGCCGATGATCCTGTCCACTGCGGCGTCGCGCACGATCGAGGAGGTCGCCGAGGCCTCCGGCGACGGCCCGCGCTGGTTCCAGCTCTACTGGCCTGCCGACTCGGACGTCACCGCGAGCATCCTGACCCGCGCGAAGAAGGCCGGCTACACCACGCTCGTCGTCACGCTGGACACGTGGACCCTGGCCTGGCGCCCGCGCGACCTCGACTCCGCCTACCTGCCCTTCCTCAAGGGCGAGGGCCTGGCCACGCCGCTGTCCGACCCGGCCTTCCGCGCGCTGCTGGAGAAGGCGCCGGAGGACGA
The DNA here is from genome assembly GCF_040614175.1 of Amycolatopsis sp. NPDC006131. Taxonomy (NCBI): domain Bacteria; kingdom Bacillati; phylum Actinomycetota; class Actinomycetes; order Pseudonocardiales; family Pseudonocardiaceae; genus Amycolatopsis; species Amycolatopsis sp. NPDC006131. The sequence continues at coordinate 6,408 of NZ_JBEXTX010000117.1, read as the reverse complement.
CATGCCGTCGGCGATCCTGCGGTGGGTGTCGCTGTTCACCGGCACCGACCACAGCTGGGACCAGCTGCCGTTCCTGCGCGAGCACTGGGACGGCCCGATCGTGCTGAAGGGCATCCAGCACCCCGACGACGCGCGGCGCGCGGTGGACGCCGGGATGGACGGCATCGTGGTGTCCAACCACGGCGGACGGCAGGTCGACGGCGCGATCGGCTCGCTGGAGGCGCTGCCGCCGATCGCGAGCGCGGTCGGGGACCGCATCGAGGTGCTGTTCGACTCCGGCGTGCGGACCGGCGCGGACATCCTGAAGGCGCTGGCATTGGGCGCGCAGGCGGTCCTCGTCGGGCGGCCCTGGGTGTACGGGCTGGGCCACGCGGGCGAGGACGGCGTGCGGCACGTGCTGCGCAGCCTGCTCGCGGACCTCGACCTCACCCTGGGGCTGACCGGGCACCGCTCGGTCGCGGAGCTGGGGCCGGAGTCGCTGCAGCGGTCCTGAGCACACCGAGCGGCCGCGACGCCAGCGGTTCCCGGGCACCGGCACCGCCGCGCTCCCGGTGACGGCGAGCACTCCGGCCACTCCAGGTGCGGTGCGGACATATTCGCAGGCCGGCCGGATCGCGCGGAGCTATCCTGGAGGCCGTATGTCTACGCGATCCCCCCTCGAAGACCTCCGGGCCCGGCTGCCCGGCTTGATGCTGCGCGACGAGCACCGGTTGCGCCGCCGGCTCGACGGCGCCCGCCGGGCGCGCGACAAGGACCGCGTCGCGCGGGAGATCGCCGCCGACATCGACGCCGCCGAGGCCCGCGTGCAGCGCCGCCGCGCGCCGGAGATCCGCTACCCGGACGAGCTGCCGGTATCCCAGCGCAAGGACGACATCGCCGCCGCGATCCGCGACCACCAGGTGGTGATCGTCGCGGGCGAGACCGGGTCGGGCAAGACCACTCAGCTGCCGAAGATCTGCCTCGAACTCGGCTTGGGCGTGCGCGGCCAGATCGGGCACACCCAGCCCCGCCGCCTGGCCGCGCGCACGGTCGCCGAGCGCATCGCCGAGGAGCTGAAGACCGAGCTGGGCAGCACGGTCGGCTACAAGGTGCGCTTCACCGACTCCAGCGGCGACGACACCATGGTCAAGCTGATGACCGACGGCATCCTGCTCGCCGAGATCCAGAGCGACCGGATGCTGCGCCGCTACGACACGCTCATCATCGACGAGGCCCACGAGCGCAGCCTCAACATCGACTTCATCCTCGGCTACCTCAAGCAACTCCTGCCGAAGCGCCCCGACCTCAAGGTGATCATCACCTCGGCGACCATCGACCCGGAGCGGTTCTCCAAGCACTTCGGCGACGCGCCGATCGTGGAGGTCTCCGGCCGCACCTATCCGGTCGAGGTCCGCTACCGCCCGATCGTCGACCCGGACGATCCGGCGTCCGAGGACCGCGACCAGGTCACCGCCATCGCCGACGCGGTCGAGGAGCTGTGCGCCGAGGGCCCCGGCGACATCCTCGTGTTCCTCTCCGGCGAGCGGGAGATCCGCGACACCGCCGACGCGCTGAACAAGATGGACCTGCGCAACACCGAGGTGCTGCCGCTGTACGCGCGCCTGTCCGCGGCGGACCAGCACCGCGTGTTCAGCCGCCACACCGGCCGCCGGATCGTGCTGGCCACCAACGTCGCCGAGACGTCGCTGACCGTGCCGGGCATCAAGTACGTCATCGACCCGGGCACCGCGCGCATCTCCCGCTACAGCCACCGCACCAAGGTGCAGCGGCTGCCGATCGAGCCGGTCTCGCAGGCCTCGGCCAACCAGCGCAAGGGCCGCTGCGGCCGCACCTCCGACGGTATCTGCATCCGGCTCTACAGCGAAGAGGATTTCCTGTCCCGGCCGGAGTTCACCGACCCGGAGATCCTGCGCACCAATCTCGCGTCGGTCATCCTGCAGATGACCTCGCTCGGCCTGGGCGACCTGGCCGCGTTCCCGTTCGTCGACCCGCCGGACCGCCGCCAGATCACCGCCGGTGTCCAGCTGCTGCAGGAACTCGGCGCGCTGGAGGAGTCTGCGAAGGAGCGGCGGCTCACCGAGATCGGCCGTCAGCTCGCGCAACTGCCCGTCGACCCGCGTCTGGGCCGGATGGTGCTGGAGGGCGCGCGCGCCGGCTGCGTCCGCGAGGTCATGATCATCACCGCCGCGTTGTCCATCCAGGACCCGCGCGAGCGTCCCGCGGACAAGCAGGAGGCCGCGGCCCAGCAGCACGCCCGGTTCGCCGACAAGTCCTCGGACTTCGTGGCCTACCTGAACCTGTGGGAGTACCTGCGGGAGCTGCAGAAGACGCTGTCGAACAGCCAGTTCCGCAAGCGCTGCAAGGCGGAGTACCTGAACTACCTGCGCGTGCGGGAGTGGCAGGACATCTACAGCCAGCTGCGGCAGCTCGCCAAACCGCTGGGCGTCACGCTCAACTCCGAGCCTGCCGACCCGCAGCGCGTGCACACCGCGCTGATCTCCGGGCTGTTGTCGCACATCGGGCTCAAGGACCCGGAGAAGGGCGACTACCTCGGCGCGCGCGGCACCCGGTTCGCGATCTTCCCCGGCTCGGCGCTGTTCAAGAAGCAGCCGCGCTGGGTGATGTCGGCGGAGCTGGTCGAGACGTCGAAGCTGTGGGGCCGGGTCAACGCGCGCATCGAGCCGGAGTGGATCGAGCCGCTGGCGCAGCACGTCGTCAAGCGCACCTACTCGGAGCCGCACTGGGAACGCAAGCGCGGCGCGGTGGTGGCCTCCGAGCGGGTGACGCTGTACGGGGTGCCGCTGGTCGTCGGCCGCAAGGTGGACTACGGGCGCATCGACCCGGAAACCTCGCGCGAGCTGTTCATCCGCCACGCGCTCGTGGAGGGCGACTGGGACACCGGCCACAAGTTCTTCAAGGAGAACCGGGCGCTGCTCGACGAGGTCGAGGACCTGGAGAACCGGGCCCGGCGCCGCGACCTGCTGGTCGACGACGAAACCCTGTTCGAGTTCTACGACCAGCGGATCCCCGCGGAAGTCGTGTCCGCGCGGCACTTCGACAGCTGGTGGAAGAAGGTCCGCGGCGCCCAGCCGGACCTGCTGAACTTCGAAAAGGCCATGCTGCTCAACGAGGCCGCGCAGCAGGTGTCCGAATCGGACTACCCGGACACCTGGACGCAGGGCTCGCTGCGGTTCCCGCTGACCTACCAGTTCGAGCCGGGCGCGGACGCCGACGGTGTCACGGTGCACATCCCGGTCGCGGTGCTCAACCAGGTCACGCCCGACGGGTTCGACTGGCAGGTGCCGGGGTTGCGCGAGGAGCTGGTCACGGCGCTGATCAAGTCGTTGCCGAAGCAGCTGCGGCGCAACTTCGTGCCCGCTCCGGACACCGCCGCGCACGTGCTGTCCAGGGTCGGCCCCGAGGACGGCCCGCTGCTCGACGTGCTGGCCCGCGAGCTGGAGGCGCTGCGCGGGGTCGCGGTGCCGCCGGACGCGTGGCAGCTCGACGCGGTGCCGCACCACCTGCGGATGACGTTCCGGGTGGTGAACGACAAGCGCCGCAAGCTCGCCGAGGGCAAGGACCTGGCGGTCCTCAAGGAGGAGCTGAGCGGCGAGGTGCGGGCGACGATCTCGGCGGCCGCGGACAGCATCGAGCGGTCCGGCCTGACCACGCCGGCGTTCGGCGAGCTGCCGCGGGTGTTCGCCGGGAAGCGGCGCGGACACCAGGTGAAGGCGTACCCGGCGCTGGTCGACGAGGGCGACACGGTGGCCGTGCGCATGCTGGACACGCCGGTGCAGCAGCGGCAGCGGATGTGGCAGGGCACGCGGAAGCTGTTGCGGCTCAACATGCCCTCGCCGATGAAGTTCATCAACAGGGCGTTGACCAACCAGGCGAAGCTGACGCTGAGCCGGAACCCGCACGGCAGTGTCGCGGCGCTGCTGGAGGACTGCGTCGACTGCGCGGTGGACAAGCTGATGGCCGACAACGGCGGCCCGGTGTGGGACGAGGCCGGGTTCGCGGTGCTGCTGGAGAAGGTGCGCGGTGCGCTGAACCCGGCGGTGCTGGACGTGCTCACCGAGGTCGAGAAGGTCCTGAAGGCCGCCAATGAGGCCGAGGTGGCGCTGGAGGGCGCGCGTGGGCCGGCGGAGTCGCTCGCGGACATGCGGCAGCAGCTGTCGCGGCTGGTGTACCCCGGTTTCGTCACGGCGACCGGGTTCGACCGGCTGCCGCACCTGGTCCGGTACCTGCGTGGGATCGGGCGGCGGGTGGAGAAACTGCCGTCGACGGGCGCGAAGGACGTCGAGCTGGTGCGTGACGTCGAGTGGGTGACGGGCGAGTACGAGGCGGCTGTCGCCGCGCTCCCGCCGGGTGTGTCGCCGGGGCCGGAGCTGCTCGAGGTGCGGTGGATGATCGAGGAGCTGCGGGTGAGTTTCTTCGCGCAGACCCTCGGCACGGCGCACCCCGTGTCGTTGAAGCGGGTGATCCGGGCGCTGGACAAGGCCGCCGCTTAGCTATTTGGCGTCGGCGTAGGTGTCGACGGTGACCGGTTGCATGGGGAAGTGCACGGGGCAGGCGGCACCGAACGTGAGCGCGGCGGCCTCGGGTACGGATTCACCGATGGCGGCTTCGACGGCGGGTGCGAGGTCCTCGGGCGCGTGCACGATGACCTCGTCGTGCTGGAAGAACACCAGGTGGGCGGGCTCGGGCAGCTTGCGGCGCAGGGTGGCGAGCAGCACCGCGGTGAAGTCGGCCGCGCTGGCCTGCACGACGAAGTTGCGGGTGAAGCGGCCCCAGTTGCGGGCGGCTTGGCGGGCGCGGGTCTCGTCCTCGTTCGCGCCGCCGGTGAGGGCGCGCCACGCTTCGCTCGGCGCGGGGGAGACGCGCCCGAGCCGGGAGCGGACGCGCTCACCGCGTTCCCCGGCTTGCGCGGCGCGTTCCACATAGGACACGGCGTCCGGGAAGCGCTGCCGCAGCAGGGCGAGCAGCGACGCGGCCTCGCCGGCGGTGCCGCCGTACATCGCGGACAGCATGGCGATCTTCGCGCGGGGCCGCCCGGCTTCGGGGGTCATCGTGCCGGCGAACATGGCTTCGGACAGCCGGGCGTACAGGTCGGTGGAGGCGGAGGCCTCGGCAAGGCGGCGGTCGCCGGAGAGGGCGGCCAGCACGCGGGGTTCGAGCTGAGCGGCGTCGGCCACGACGAGTTTCCAGCCGGGGTCGGCTTTCACGCACACGCGCAGCGTCTTGGGGATCTGGAGTGCGCCGCCGCCGCTGCTGGCCCACCGGCCGGACACCACGCCGCCGACGACCCACTCGGGCCGGAACCGCCCGTCGGTGACCCATTCGTCGAGCCACGCCCACCCGTTGGCCGAGTGCAGGCGGGAGAGTTCGCGGTACTCGATGAGCAGGGGGACGGCCGGGTGGTCGATGTCGCGCAGGACGTGTGCCCTGGCGGAGGGGATGGAGATGCCCTCGCGGCCGAACGCGCGCACGATGGTCTGCGGGCTGTCCGGGTTCACCGGTTTGCCGCCGAAGGCCTCGGTGATGCGCGCCGCCAGCTCGACGAGTTTCTTGGGCCGCTGGCCGGCCGGCACGCGGGGCCCGAGCAGTTCGGTCAGGAGGGCGTCGTGCACGTCGGCCCGCCACGGCAACCCGTGGGCCCGCATCTCCTCGGCGACGAGCGCGCTGGCCGATTCGGCGGCGACGAGCAACCGGAAGCGCTCCGGGTGCTCGACGTGCCTCATGCGGCGCTCCTGGTCGGCGAGCACAGCGGCAGCCGCCTCGGCGACGCTCGTGCCGGGCGGGAGGCCGGAGCCGCGGGTCTCGAAGAGGGCCGGCTGGGCGTCCGCGTGGCCGGGCGCGTCCGGCGGTGGTTCCTGACCGTGGAGCCGAGCCCAGGCCGCGGGCAGTGCCTTGGGCTGACCGGCTTTGCCTTCTGCCGCGAGCAGGAGACCTTCGGTGAGGGCGAGGTCGTGGCAGCGCCGCAGGCGGAGGTTGGAGCGCAGGAGGAGGGGGTAGAGCTGTGGGACCGAGGGGAAGACCCAGCGGGGGTTTTCGGTCCGCTCCAGGTTCTCGAGGTGCTCCGCCAGGTGGTGCTCGGGCAGGTGCTGTTGGTGGTGCGGGGTGGATACGAGGAAGTCGCCGTCCTCCTCTCGCGTGACGATGACCTGCACCTGTTCATTGTGCGCTGGGGGTACGACAGTTTTCGGCGCGCGTCGCCCTGCCGGGTTTTGAAAAACAAGGGATGTCCTCGCCGGACGGGCAGGCTCCGGGATGATGGGGGACCGTTGTCGTCTCGCCCTGGGTGGGTGGCTGGGTGGTCATCCCGTCGCCTTCCGGTTTGGGCATATCACCTTGAGCCAGGGCCGCAAGGTTGGCATGTTCGGCTGCCGGTTGGCGGCCTGGGTTGCG
>NZ_JBEXTX010000116.1:0-24336 GCF_040614175.1 Amycolatopsis sp. NPDC006131 | reverse complement strand
ATCAACGCCCACTGCTCATCCGAGAGCATCTGAAACCGCGACACGACCAGCAGCATCCCAGCCACCAACCGCGATCTTTGTCAGACACGCCCTAGTCCTCGTCCTGGCCGGGCCACCACTGGTCGAGCAGCTCCATGCGCGCGTCGACCAGGGCGGGGTTCCTCAGGTCGACCAGGTGGACTCCCCGCCAGCGCTGGAATCCGATGCTCTCCAGCATCGCGCCGGCGCGCAGGCTCGACAACTCCGCGGTGATGCGGTCGGCGCCGGGGAGGGCGAAGTCCAGCGGGGAGACCCGGCAGGCGGCCAGGCGCGCGTTCGGCGACAGGATCCGCAGCGCGCTCGCGATCAGCGCGGCGCCGAGGCCGTGCCCGCGCCACGGCTCGGTCAGTTCGATGCGCCTCAGGATCACCATGCGCGGCGGTCCCTGGCTGATGCGCGCGTCCAGCTCGGGGTGCAGCTTGCCCTGGTCCGGGTCGATCACCGTTTCCGCGATGAACTCCAGCGCCCATTCGCCGAGCACGACCGAATCCAGCAGATTCCGTTCCTTGGTCAGATCGGCGATGACGAGCGCGATGTCGCCGACGTGCCGGAGCTCGTCCGGGCAGACGTCGAGTTCCGACACCTCCGCTCTGGCGTCCCATTGTTCCGGCTGCTCGTCCTCGTCGTCGATCTGCCACCAGAATCGGCGGTGTTTCAGCTCGAGTTCGATCGACAGAGGGTTCGCCGGCAGATCAGGAACCACGACCCCTCCTCGGCGTCATGCGAATGCTGATGCACGTGCAACCGCACTCTAGATGACGGCGGCGGGAAATGCTGCCGGGGTGGGATGAGCGGAAGCCGTCCTTTTCCGGTATTGTGCGCGATTTCCGCCCGGACAACGGGTGAAAGGCGTTCACAAATCCCCCCGGTTTGCTCTTCTCCGGGCTTCGTCGGCGATGAAGGTGCCCTTTGAGCGGATGGTGAACACCAGGCCGCGTTCGCGGAGGATCTGGGTTGCGTGGCGCGCCGTGCCGAGTGAGACGCCGTACTCGGTGGCCAGCCGTCGTTCCGCCGGCAGCGGCGTGTTCGGGCGCAGCTCACCGGCCTCGATGCGGGCCTCCAGGTGGTCCGCCATCATCTCGTAGATGTACCCCGGCTTCGCGGTGGGATCGAACTCTGGGACGGTCACGGGAGGAAGGTAGAACGGCGTTAAAAAGGGCGGATTTCACGGTTGCTCCAAGATGCGCCTGTGCGCGCTATGACGGGGTTGATCACGAAGACGCCTGCACTGTCACCCTACCGGGTGGCGAAATGCGAAACGGTCGCCGAATTCGTCAGTTGTTCACTGTCGTCACCCGGGCGGGTTAGCCAGAACGGGCGCACAATTGTCAGCGGACTTGATTCGGGACTCGCAATGAGTCGTGGCCCTGTCCACGCAGTATCTCGAAACGGTCGGTGCCTGGCCAGCTGTTCACCCAGCTCGACCCCGGCACGTCCTTCGCGCGCTTCTTCAGCGGCGCCAGCAGCCGGGAAACCTCGCGGTAGGACTTCGCCGCCGTGCCGGCGCACACGACCGTCGCCAGCGAGACCGTGACCGTCAGGTGCTCGGCCGTCCACGGGGTGCCCAGCAGGGTGTCCGCGACGGCCGGGATCTCGTCGATGTCGCAGGCGATCAGGAAGTCGTCGCCCCCGACGTGGCTCACCGTGACACTGCGCAGCTTCGCCGCCAGATCCGTCAGCGTCCGTCCCAGCGCCCGGATCAGGTCGTCGCCCGCCGCGAAGCCCACCGTGTCGTTGATGCGCTTGAACGAGTCGACGTCCAGCCACGCCACGACGAGCGGCCGACCCGCGGCGATGCGGCGGTCCACCTCGCGCGCGACGGTGTCGCTGCCCGGCAGCCGGGTCAGCGGGTTCAGCGCGGCCGCCTCCTCGATCTTCGCCTCGGCCATCGCGCGCACGATCTCGGTCACGAACACCACGCCGAGGCACTCGCCGTCCGCGCCGACCACGATGATGTCGTCGGCGGTGCGGGTCAGGTCGGCGTCGGCGACCAGGTCGAGCAGCTCCAGCGCGCCCGCTCCGGTGCGGATGGTGCGCGGCGGGTCGGCCAGCCGCGCGGCCGCCTTGTTCGCGTGCAGCGCGTGCCCGTACGGGCCGGTCAGGTCCAGCAGGAACCGGGCGCGGTCGATCGACCACCGCGGCCGTCCGGCGGGGTCGATCCCGACGATCCCGCTCGGCGCGTCGTGGTCCAGCAGCACCCGCCGGACTTCGTCGCACGTCGCGTCGTCGGGCAGCGTCGTCGCGGGGTGCCGGAAGTCGTCCACGCGCGGCGCGGCCGCCCCGGTCAGCGGCACCGGCGTCGCGGGCCCCGGCGGCGCGGTGACCAGACCGGAGGGCATCGCGTTGGCGCGGGCCGGGGCGAACAGGTTGCCCTGCACGATCCGCACCCCGAGCCGCCGCGCCGCCGACAGCTGCTCCTCGGCCTCGATCCCGGTCGCCACCAGCCGGATGCCGGTCCGCGAAGTGAAGTGCACGAGCGACTCGACCAGCGCGACCGCCGCCGCCTCGCCGGGCAGCCGCCGCAGCGTCGTGCGGTCGAGCTTGACCAGGGCTACGCCGGCTTCGGCGAGCAGGTTCAGCGGCAGGTCGCCGGACCCGAGCCCGTCGAAGGCCAGGCGGAAACCCAGCTCGGCGAACCGCTCCAGTCCGGCGAGCAGCGCCTTCGGCGAGACGCCGTGGAACGGCGCGCCGATCTCCAGCACGATCTCCCGTGGACGGCGACCGGTGCGCCCGAGCGATTCGAGCAGCGGGTCCAGCACCAGCTGCGGCGCCGCGGCCGACAGCGCGGTCAGGTTCAGGTGCAGGGGGAGGAGCGTCTCGTGGGTGGCCTCGGCGAGGACCGCCTGCGCGGCGAGGCCGGCGTCGACGTGGACCAGGCGTCCGCGGCGCTGGGCGGCGCGCAGGAGGTCGTGGATCCGCCCGGTGGCGGGCCGGGCGAGGGCTTCGACACCGACGACGCCGCCGGTGTACAGGCTGTAGAGCGGTTGAAAGGCGAAGCCTACGTCGTCGGCCGCTGCTTCCACACGTGAATCCTCCGCCGTCGCCGGGCCGGGCGGCCCGTTCGCGCGCCGATTGTGTCCCAGCTCACCATGGGCCCGAACTGGCCCCTACCGCCACGCCCGGCGGTCGCTCCAGGCTGGTCTGGTTGTCCGAATTGACCAGCGAGGAGCCGCCCGTGCCGCCCTTCATGGAGCCGTTCCGGATCAAGGCGGTCGAACCGATCCCGTTCCCCACCGCGGAGGAGCGCCGCGACGCGCTCGTGGCGGCAGGCTGGAACCTCTTCCGCGTGCCCGCCCGTGCCATCACCATCGACCTGCTGACCGATTCCGGCACGGCGGCGATGTCGGCCGCGCAGTGGTCCGCGCTCATGCGTGGCGACGAGTCCTACGCCGGCGCGCGGTCGTTCGAGCGGTTCGAGGCCGTCGTGCGCGACCTGACCGGCTACGGCGAGATCCTGCCGGTCCACCAGGGACGCGCGGCCGAGCGGATCCTGCTCGGCCTGCTGCTGCGGCCCGGCGACATCTCGGTCAGCAACACGCACTTCGACAGCACGCGCGCCAGCGTGGAAGCGGCCGGCGCGCAGGCGGTCGACCTGCCGGTGCCGGTCGCGCCGGGGGAGCTGAACCCGTTCGGCGGCGACCTGGACACCGGCAGGCTGCGGGACCTGCTGCGCACCTCGGCCGACCGCGTGAAGTGCGTCGTCCTCACCATCACCAACAACGCGGGCGGCGGGCAGCCGGTCTCGGTGCGCAACGTCAAGGACGTGCGGCAGCTCTGCGACGCCCACGGCGTTCCGCTCTACCTGGACGCCTCGCGCTTCGCCGAGAACGCGTACCTGGTGACCGAGCGCGAGGACGGCTACGGGCACCTGTCGCCGCGCGAGGTGGCCCGCGTGGTCTTCGAGCTCGCGGACGGCTGCTGGGCCAGTCTCAAGAAGGACGGCATGGCCAACATCGGCGGGCTGATCGCGTTGCGCGACGCCGGTCTCGCCGCCCGCGCCCGCGAGCAGCTCATCGCGTTCGAGGGGTTTCCGACCTACGGCGGTCTCGCCGGGCGCGATCTGGAGGCGCTCGCGGAGGGGCTGCTGGAGGTCGTCGAACCGGACTACCTGCGGTACCGCGCGGAGTGCGCGCGCTGGTTCGGCGAGCAGCTGGGCCTGGCGGGACTGCCGGTGCTGCAGCCGACCGGCTGCCACGCGGTGTACGTCGACGCGGGCGCGATGCTGCCGCACATCCCGCCGCAGCAGCTGCCCGCGACCGCCTTCGCCAACGCGCTCTACCTGGCGGGCGGGGTGCGGGTGACCGAGCTGGGGACGCTCGTCTTCGGCAGGCGGGACCCCGACGGCGGGCCGGACGTGCCCGCGCCGCGCGAGCTGGTGCGGTTCACGTTGCCGCGCCGGGTCTACACCCTGAGCCACCTCGAACACGTCGTCGACGTGGCCGAGGGCGTCTGGTCGAAGGCGGACCAGCTGACCGGCTACCGCATCGTCGAGCAGGGAGGTGCCCTTCGACAGTTCACGGCGGTCCTGCGACCGGCCGCCGAATAGTAAAACCCCTGATCAACCGGGGTCCGACGCGTCGGATGCAAATTGCACATGGCAAATTCGCCCGTTCGTCGGTAGCAATTGAACGGCCAACAACGGACAGTGGTGCATTGGAGGTGTATGGGAGTCGGCGCCACCGTACGTTGATCTTTTTCGACTGCCCGGGACATGACAGTACTGCCGTTGGACAAGTACCGGCTCTTCCACTCGCGAGACGTCGACGAGACCCGCGAGCGGGTGGGCCGCCTGTTCTGCCCACACTCGATGAACACGCTCGGCCGCAACCCGCGGCTGAACACCAAGGTCAACTGCCGTCGCCTGGAGAACGTGGCGATCGCCGTGGTCGCCTACGGCACCGACGTGCGCGTCGAACCCGGCGAGCTCGGCTCCTTCTACGTGGTTCTGGCTCCGGTGATCGGCCGGGGCATGGTCCAGTGCGGACGCGAGCAGATCAACTCCGCGCCGGACACGGCCGGTGTGGTCGGCACGGACGACCCGCTGCGGATGCGGCTGTCCGACGACTGCGCCCAGTTCGTCATCCGGATCGAGCGGCCGGCGCTGGAGGCGCGCCTGGCCGAGCTCATCGGCGGTTCGGTGTCGGAGCCCGTGCGGTTCCGGCTGGGCATGGACATCACCCGCGGCTACGGCCGCAGCTGGTACCGGGAGCTGGCCTACGGCGTCTCGGAGCTGGACCAGCCGGACACGATGCTCTCCCACCCCGCCGCCGTCGCGCAGTTCGAGCGCAACCTGATCACCGGGCTGCTGCTCGCACAGCCGCACAACTACACGGCGATGATCGAGGGCCGGGACCGCCCGGTGCCCTCGCGGTCGCTGCGGGCGGCGCTCGATCTGATCCACAGCCATCCGGAGGCCCCGCACACGCCGGGCAGCCTGGCCCACCAGGCCGGGGTGAGTGTGCGGGCGTTGCAGAAGGCTTTCCGGGAGCAGCTGGGCAGCTCGCCCAGCGAGTACCTGCGCGGTGTGCGGCTGCAGCGGGTGCACGACGAGTTGTCGGCCGCTCAGGTCGAGGTCACGACAGTCGGGGAAATCGCGAGCAAGTACGGGCTGATGCACCACGGCCGCTTCGCGGCGGCCTACCGGGAGCGGTTCGGTGAGTCACCCAACGCGACGTTGCACAGACGGTCTGGACGTCTACTGGAGTGTTAAGGGGCGAATCGTGCGTGATGAGGACAAAACCGTGCGCCGAACGGATCGTGTCGGCGGGGCGGCGCTCGTAGCTTCCGCGTCATGAGCGCCGACGCCGCCGTGGCCGCCCGCGACTCGATGCCGATCGGCCGGTTGATCCGGTCCGCGCGGCACGAGCGCGGGCTGACCCAGTACCAGCTCGCGGACGAACTCGTCACGGTCTCGGGCAACGAGAGCCTGGGCCGTGGCGAGGTCTCGCGCTGGGAGCGGGGCAAGCGCGTGCCCGGCCCGTACTGGCAGAGCCACCTGAGCCGGGTGCTGGAGGTGCCCCCGGACGAGTTGCGTGCCGCCGCGCGCACGGCGAAGCAGTGGCGACGGCGCCAGTGAAAAACAACCCCTGATTTCCCCATCCCGCTTTTGCCATTTTTGCAGCGAATGTTTTGCTCTTTTCGCGCAGGAGTGGGAGTCCCATGGGAAAGTCTTTGGTCACACTGGTCAACCCGAATCTGGTCCATCCCCCGATCACGCCGTACGCGCTGGACATCCTGACGACCTCGCTGGAGGCCGACGGGTTCGATGTGGACGTCGTGGACCTCACGTTCCGGCGGGACGACTGGTGGACCGTGCTGCGCGAGTACTTCGCGAGCCACACGCCGATGCTGGTCGGGGTGACCGTGCGCAACACCGACACGATCTACGCGCAACAGCAACGCGGTTTCCTCGCCGACCACCGCGCCATCATCGACGAGATCAAAATGCACAGCGCGGCCCCGATCATCGCGGGCGGTGTCGGTTTTTCCTCGATGCCGTTCGCGTTGGTCGACTATTTCGGCATTCCATTCGGGGTGAAGGGGCCGGGTGAGGGAATCATCGTCGGCCTGGCGAATGCGCTGTGGTCCGGGGAATCACCCGACACCGTGCCCGGGCTGCTGGTCAACCGCGGCGGCGGGCGCGTCGAGAAGGTCGTGCCGCAGCTCGGCCGCCGCGGCCGCCCGCTGTCCCCGCCGATCAACACGACCACGAGCTACACCCGCCGGTCCGGGGAGCCGTGGAAGGTCGACAACCTGCGCTACTACCGCGGTGGCGGGCTCGGCAACATCCTGACCAAGAACGGCTGCGCCTACTCGTGCGCGCACTGCGTGGAGCCGGACGCGAAGGGCACCCACTTCACCCGCCGCGCCGTGGAGTGCGTGGTCGACGAGATGGAGGCGCTGACCGCGCAGGGCGTGTACGACCTGCACACGACCGACAGCGAGTTCAACCTCGTCATCGCGCACAGCAAGAACGTGTTGCGCGAGATCATCCGCCGGCGCGACACCGACCACTCCACGCCGCTGCACAACCTGAAGCTGTGGATCTACGCGCAGCCGACGCCGTTCGACGACGAGCTGCTCGACCTGCTGGTGCGGGCCGGGTGCGCGGGCATCAACCTCGCGCCCGACCACGTGCGCGACGACGTGCTGGACGGCTGGAAGGTTTCCGGCGGCGGCCGCCGGTTCTACACCTTCGACGACGTGCGCGTGTTGTGCGGCAAGATCGCGAAGGTCGAGCTGCCGGTGATGGTCGAGGTCCTGCTCGGCATGCCGGGGGAGACGGCGGTGACGATGACCGAGGCGGTCCGCCGCACGCTCGACCTGGACGTCGCGGTCGCCGGTTACAGCCTCGGCATCCGCGCGTTCCCGTACTCGCCGCTGGGGATCCGGATGGCGGAGCAGTGCGCCGGCCGCCGCACGCTGCCCGGTCTGCAGTCGGACTCGGCGGTGGAGCCGATCGTGCTGAAGCCGCGGGCGATGTGCGATTCGATCGTCGAGTACGAGCGGCAGTTCGCCTTCGACCGCGACGGCCGTTTCCGGCCGGTCTACTTCCTGTCGCCGGACCTGCCGGAGGACCCGGCGACCATCGCGTCGCCGAACGGGCGGTGGGTGAACAGCGTGCAGATGCTGTGGGACCTGGTGCCCGCGTCGGAGTACCACCGCGTGATGCTGCCGACCCTGCCCGGCATCACCGAGGACGACAACAACTACGCGGACAACCCGTTCCTGCTCAAGCTCATCGAGCTCGGTTACACCGGGGCGTTCTGGTCGCACTGGCCGCAACGGCACGAGATCATGCAGGGCGCCGCCTGACCAGGGACTATTTCGATCCGAACACGAGACCTTGAGCCGCCGCGAACGTTACGTAGACTTTCCCGCGGCGACACGCCCCAGATCCCGCTGCGCCGGCCGGTTCCTCAGCGTCGAGGAGCCGGCCGGCGCAGCCGCCCCACTTCTCAGCACGCGTGCTTCGCGCGCAGGACCGTGGTGAGCGCGTCGGTCACCCGCTCGGCGGACAGCGTCCCGTCGGCCGTCGCCTTCTCCATCGCGTCCAGCACCGTCGTCACGCGGCCGCCCGAGGACCACAGCGCCTGGTCCGCGCCGGACTGCACGGCCTTCACCACGGCCTGCGGCAGCGGGTAGCGCTGGGTCACCGCCTTCATCGCGCCCAGGTCGTCGGTCAGCACCGGGCCGTCGAAGCCGAACTCGCCGCGCAGCAGCTGGTAGGCCGCGGGCGACAGCGACGCGGGCTCGCCACCGGTCAGGCCCGGCACATCGAGGTGGCCGACCATCACGGCGGCGGACCCGAAGTCCGCGAGGTTGCGGTAGGGCAGCAGGTCGTTCTCGCGCAGTTCGTCCAGCGGCGGGGTGGTCACCGAGCCCTTGTGCGAGTCGCCGGTCGCGTGCCCGTGACCGGGGAAGTGCTTGACCACCGGCTGGATCCCGGCGTCCTCCAGGCCGGCGGCGAAGGCCTGCGCGTAGCGGCGGGCGGTGTCCGGGTCGGCGCTGAAGGAGCGGTCGCCGATGACGTCGCCTGCGGCGGCGTCGGTGAGGTCGAGGACCGGCGCGTAGTCGACGGTCACCCCGCGTGCGGCCATCGCCCGCCCGCGCTCGCGCGCGAGCTCGCGGACCTCGCCGGTGGTCATCGTGGCGGCCATCTTGCGGGCGCTGGGGATCGACCCGTCCAGGTCGTCGAGCCGCTGGACGCGGCCGCCCTCGTCGTCGACCGCGACGGACACCGGCAGCCGCCCGGCCTGCTGGACCTGGTCGAGTGCCTTGTTCTCGAGCAGCGCGGTGGCGTTGCCGCCGAGGAAGATCCCGCCGACCTGCTCGGTGCGCACGAGGTCGGCCGCGCCCTGCGGGTCGGACGCGTCGACCCCGACGACGACCAGCTGCGCGAGCCGCTGGCGGGGCGTGAGTTCGCCGATCACGGTGGCGCACGCGTCCGGCCCCTCGGCGGCGGCGATGCGCGGCTGCGGCGGCGGCGCGGTGGTCGGAGCGGCGGCCGGGGGCTGCTGCTCGGCCTCGTCGCCGCCGGCGTAGACGACCACCGCGGCGAGCAGGGCCCCGGCGGCCAGTACGAGCAGCAGTCGCCGGGTCAGGTGCTTGGCCGGCCTCATCGGCGTTGGGTGTTCCTTCCTGGCGGAATGGGGTTCGCGGCCACGGTAACCCAGTGCGCGGCGAGCCAAACGGCTCGTCGCCGGACCGGGTGAGGGCGGCCACGTGTCCGCGGCGGGCCCGGCGGGTAGCCGGGGAGCATGCGAATCCCGCGTGAGCGGCCTCGCAGCCGCGAGGAGTACCAGCGGGGCCTGCCGGACTACCACGATCCGACCGCCGGTTTCGGTGGCGCCGCGCCGGCGTACAGCGCGCTGACGCTGCGGATCTGGCTCGCCGCCATCGGCATCCTCCTCGCCGCCGGGGCCGCCGTCCTGTTCGCCACGATCGAGATGTGGTGGGTGACGGTGCTGATGTCCCTGGTGGCGGTGGGGATGGTGATCGACCTGGCCTGGGTCGTGCACCGCAAGCGCCGCGGTGAGCCTGGTTGACGATCTCCGGCAGGGGTAGACCTGTGGCATGAGGCGGCGACACGAGTACCGCGACCGCCACGAGGCGGGTCTGCGGCTGGGTGAGCTGCTCGCCGAACGCGAGTGGCGCGATCCGCTGGTGCTGGGGCTGGCGCGTGGCGGGGTGGTCGTCGGTCACGCGGTCGCCCAGGTGCTGGGCGCGCCGCTGGACGTGGCGGTCGCCCGCAAGATCGGCGCGCCCGGCCAGCCGGAGTTCGGCGTCGGCGCGGTCACCCCGGACGGCCCGCCCTACTACGACGAGCGGTCGCTGTCGATGCTCGGGCTGCGGCCGGCGCAGCTGGAGGCGGTGTGCCGGGCCGAACGCGCCGAAGCTCGCCGCCGCGCCGTGGTCTACCAGCGCGGACGTCCGCCGCAGCCGCGGACCGGACGGGACGTGCTGGTGGTCGACGACGGGCTGGCGACCGGCGTGACCGCGCGGGCCGCGTTGCGGGCGTTGCGCGCGGACCGGCCGCACAGCCTGGTCTTCGCCGCGCCGGTGTGCGCGCCGGACGCCGCGGCGGCGTTGAAGAGCGACGCCGACGAGGTGCTGTGCCTGCTGGCGCCGCACGGTTTCCGGTCGGTCGGGCAGTGGTACGCCGACTTCCGCCAGACCGGCGACGACGAGGTCATCGAACTGCTGGAGACGTCATGACCGTTCCGCTCACCGTCGACCCCGGGCTCCAGGGCGATCTGACGGTCCCGTCCGACGCGATCGGGGTCGTCGTGTTCGCCCACGGTTCGGGCAGTTCCCGGCACAGCGCCCGCAACATCGCGGTGGCGCGCGAGCTGCAGGACAACCGGTTCGCCACGCTGCTGTTCGACCTGCTCAGCCCGGACGAGGACCACGGCGACCGGCGGTTCGACATCGACCTGCTGACCGAACGCCTGCGCGCGGCGATGGCCGAGCTGTCCCGGCGCGCGGAGACGGCCGGGCTGCCGCTGGGCCTGTTCGGGGCGAGCACCGGCGCGGCGGCCGCACTGCGGGCCGCGGCGGCCGAACCGGACCGCGTGCAAGCGGTCGTGTCCCGCGGCGGACGCCCCGACCTGGCCGGCGACGCGCTCGCCCAGGTGCGGTGCCCGACGCTGCTGATCGTCGGCGCGCGGGACGAGGAGGTGCTGCGCCTGAACCAGTCGGCGGCCGCCGAGCTGGGCGGACGGCACGACATGGAGATCGTCCCGAAGGCGACGCACCTGTTCGAGGAACCCGGCGCGCTGGAGCGGGTCGCCCAGCTCGCGGCCGCCTGGTTCAGCGAGTACCTCCCCTAGGACGTGTCCTCAAAGTTGGAGATTCGACCTGGTTTGATCTTGGGTTGCGGTGCGTGGGCACGAGCTGACTGATGAGCAGTGGCAGGTGATCGAGCCATCGCTGCCGGCGTCGGGGACGAAGGGACGTCCGCGGGTCGATGACCGCCGGGTGATCAATGGGATGTTGTTCAAGGCCGAGACCGGGGTGGCTTGGCGTGACTTGCCGGAGCGGTATGGGCCGCGGAAGACGGTCTACAACCGGTTCTGGCGCTGGTCACGCACCGGCACTCTGTCCGCGTTGGTGGCACGGGTTCGTGTGATCGCCGAGGCGATTGACGAACTCGACCGCGAAGTCTCGGTCAATTCCAGCATCGTGCGGACGCATCAGCACGCTGCCGGCGCCCGCCGCATGACTGCGTCCCACACAGGGGGAAGCGCACTCGTGCGGCGGGCACAGCGAACCACATGATCATGCCATCGCCGGTCCCGCGGCGGACCAACCACCAAGATCCACCTCGCCTGCGACGGCCACGGACGGCCCTTGTCGATCCTGTTGACCGGCCCGATTCGACAAGACCGCCACCTCCTACCGGAGCATGATCGACCTGGCCACACTGCTCATCTGGCTTTGAGGACAGGCCCTACGGCTTGCGGGCCACCGCGGCGAGGATGCGTGACTTCGACGGCGCGTCGGCGAACAACGCGTTCTCGTCGGGGTGCCACTCAGGCGCGTAGACCAGCCCCGGCTCGACCAGTTCGAAGTCGCCGTAGAACTTCAGGAACTCTTCCCGCGAGCGGTACTGCCCGGGGTTCGTGGTGGTCTCGTAGTAGGCCTTGAGGTCGTCCAGCGCCCGGCGCTCCTCGTCGTCGGCCGGGTTCTCGTCGGTGAGCTGGCACATGATCAGGAACGACCCCGGCGCGAGCTGCTCGCGGTAGAAGTCCAGCGCCTGGTGCGGCTGCTGTTCGTCCTTGATGAAGTGCAGCACCGCGTTGATCACCAGCGCGACCGGCTGCTCGAAGTCGATGACCCCGGTCTCGCCGACCCGCTCCCACAGGTCGACCGGCTCCAGCAGGTCGCCCGCGATCGCGTGGTGGCGGTCCGGGTCCGCCGTGTCGGCGAGCAGCAGCTGCGAGTGCGCGAGCGCGATCGGCTCGTTGTCGATGTAGACGACGGTGGTGTCGTGCTCCGGGCGGGCCTCGTCGGCGACCTCGTGCACGTTGCCCGCGGTCGGCAGGCCGGAGCCGATGTCGACGTACTGGTGGATCCCCGACTTCGACGCGTACCGCACGGCGCGGCCGAGGAACTGACGGCACGCCACCGCGGAGTCGGGGATCAGCGGGAGCCGCGCGCGGACCTTGTCGCCGAACGCGCGGTCGATCGCGTAGTTGTGGTTCCCACCGATGAAGTAGTCGTACACCCGGGCCGCCGACGGCCGGTCGAGGCTTCCCTCGACGGCCCGCAGCACCTCGTCATCCGCCGCCATGCGACGAGTCTGCCACAACGCGTAAACCCTTCACGGCAGGCCGACGAAAGCGGCCGATTGCCCTGCCGTGTAGGCGAAATAGGCGTCCGCGGGATCCGCCGTGTTGGCGTACTGGCCGAACAGCTCGAAGCTGATGGCGCCGAAGAGGTGGGTCCACGCGGTCATCAGCCGGACCAGGTCCGCCTCCGGGAGCGACGTCCCGAGCGCGGTCTGGACCTTGCGTGCCTGTTCGGCCAGCTCGACGGGCAGCGGCGGGCCGGGCATCGCGGGCGCGAGATCGGCGGACTCCATGACGCGGACCAGCGCCAGCGCCACGCGGCCGGCAGGCGTGATCGTG
This sequence comes from Amycolatopsis sp. NPDC006131, assembly GCF_040614175.1. Taxonomy (NCBI): domain Bacteria; kingdom Bacillati; phylum Actinomycetota; class Actinomycetes; order Pseudonocardiales; family Pseudonocardiaceae; genus Amycolatopsis; species Amycolatopsis sp. NPDC006131. The sequence goes on along the minus strand of NZ_JBEXTX010000116.1, from coordinate 11,665 downwards.
TCCTGCGGCGCCTGGTAACCGGGTACCGGCGAGCCGTAGATCAGCGAGTACTCGTGCGGGTTCCGCTTCGCCCAGTCGCGGGTGGCGGCCCAGATGCGCAGCCAGCGATCGCGCGGTGCGGCGGACGGGTCGTCGGCGCGCTCGGCCGCTTCGCCGATCTCGTTGTAGGCGTCGATGATCAGCTCGGTCAGCAGGTGGTCGCGGCTCGGGAAGTAGCGGTAGAGCGCGGAGGACACCATGCCCAGCTCGCGGGCGACGGCCCGCAGCGACAGCCCGTGCGGGCCGACCTCGCCGAGCTGGCGGCGCGCCTCGTCCTTGATCTCGCGGGTCAGTTCGGCGCGGGCCCGTTCGCGCGCGGTCTTGCTGGCTGGCATGTCGTCGAGTGTGCCATGCGAGAGAGCGCCGAACAAATTAGAGAGCAGTGCTCTTGACAGTCGCTCCGCCGAGGTGTTCACTGATCTCAACAGAGAGCACCGCTCTCGCAGAAGGGAGAACCCAGGTGGACCGCTACCTCAAGCCCGGCAAGGGTGACAGCGTCTTCAACGTGGCCGTGCAGTTCCTGACCAAGCTGGGCGTGAGCCTGGCGGGCAGCCGGGTGCTGCTGGTCCGCGGCCGCAAGTCGGGGGAGATCCGGTCGACGCCGGTGAACCTGCTGAAGGTCGGCGGGCAGCGCTACCTCGTCGCGCCGCGCGGGCAGACGCAGTGGGTGCGCAACCTGCGCGCGGCGGGCGAGGGTCAGCTGCGCGTCGGGCGCCGCGTCGAGACGTTCCGGTTCGCCGAGCTGGCCGACGACGAAAAACCGGTGATCCTGCGCGCCTACCTGAAGCGGTGGGCGTGGGAGGTCAGCCGGTTCTTCGAGGGCGTCGACCACCGGTCGCCGGACGAGGTGCTGCGCGGCATCGCGCCCGGCTTCCCGGTCTTCCGGATCACAGAAAGCGCTTGAGGTGCGCGAGCAGCGCCTCCGGTTGTTCCTCGGCGAGGAAGTGGCCGCACTCGGGCAGCCCCTCGCCGGTGACGTCCTCGGCGTACTCCCGCCAGATGTCCAAAGTGGGCAGTGAGCCGAGCAGTCCGGCCTGTCCCCACAACGCGAGCACCGGCATCGCGAGCTTGCGCCCGGCGTCTGCGTCGTCGTGTTCGGCGTCGTCCGGGAAGGACGCGCGGTAGTCGTCGAAACCGGCGCGCAGGGCGCCCGGGGCGGAGAACGCGCGGACGTACTCGGCGATCGCCTCCGGGGCGAGGCCCTGTCGCTGGTAGGTCCAGCGCTCGAAGAAGTACCCCAGGTAGGCCGCGATGTCCTTGCCTGCCAGCAGTTCCGGCAGGTCGGGTTGCAGGTGGAACAGCCAGTGCCAGTAGCCGCGGCCGACACCGGCGTCGAGCCGCCGCCACATCTCGCGCGTCGGGATGATGTCGAGCACGGCCAGGCGCTCCACCTCGTCCGGACGGTCCAGCGCCCACCGGTGCGCGACCCGGCCGCCGCGGTCGTGCCCGACCACGCTCGCCGAGCCGAAGCCGAGCTCGTGCAGCAGGGCCGAGACGTCGGCGGCCATGGTGCGCTTGTCGAAGCCCGTCCGCGGTTTGTCGGTGAGCCCGTAGCCGCGCAGATCCGGCGCGATGACGGTGTGCTCCCGCGCGAGCGAGTCGAAGATCCGGTGCCAGCAGTAGGAGGTCTGGGGCCAGCCGTGCAGCAGGACGACCGGCGGACCCTCGCCGGCTCGCCGGTAGTGCATGCGGATGCCGTTGACGGTCGCCATGTGCGAGTCCATGTCTCACCTTCCTAACCGGTTATATGGGTTAGAGTACACTGGACCCGGTGAAGGCGCAGTGGGTTTTCGACGGCGGCCGCCCGTGCCTGGACCTGGTGAACACGCTCCGGGACCGGCACCGCGGCGGTCGCGAGCTGCTGACCTCGCCGTCCACGCTGGTCGAGTGGCTGGTGCTCGCCGGTCTGCTGCCCCGGCCGGTGCCCGCGTCGCCGGACTCGCTCGCGGCGGCGATCGCGCTGCGGGAGGCGGTCGACCGCGTCGCGCGGGGTGAGGGGCGGCCTGCCGACGTCCGCCTGCTGAACCGGCACGCGCGCAACGCGCCGGTGCCGCAGTTGCGCATCGACGGCGACGGCGTCGCGCACCGGCGGCTCGACGCGCCGGACCCCGTCGAAGGGGCGTTCGGCGCGCTGGCGGTGGACGCGATCGACCTGGCGACCGGCGAGGCCGACGTCCGGATCTGCGCGTACCACGACTGCGGGCTGCGGTTCGCGGACACTTCGCCGAAGCGCAATCGCCAGTGGTGCTCCATGTCGCGCTGCGGCAACCGGGCGAAGGCACGCGCCCACTACGCCCGCACCCGCGGCCGTTGACGCTCTTCCGCCTCGCCTTGTAGTTTGAAACGCACGTTTCAGGGAGGCGGTGGCTGATGGGTGCGCAGCGGACCGCGCTGGTGACCGGTGGCGCCACCGGCATCGGCGCCGAGATCACCTCCCGGCTGGCGGCCGAGCGGATGACCGTCTTCGTGGTCCAGCGGACCGAAGAGGACGCGAGCGAAGGCCGGAAACTCTTCGCGGAACACCCGTTCGCCGAACTGATCCAGGTCGGCGCGCACGACCTCGCCACCGGCGGCGGCTGCCGGGACGCGGTGGCCGAGTGCGTGCGCCACTTCGGACGGCTCGACGTCCTCGTGAACAACGCGGGCATCAGCGGCTACGCGGCCTTCGGGCCGGTGGAAAGCGCGAGCGACGAGCTGATCGACCGGATCGTCGACACCAACCTCAAGGCGCCGCTGCGCCTGGCCCGTGAGGCGTTCGCCCAGCTCGTCCTGAACCAGGGCGTGATCGTCAACATCAGCTCGATCGCGGAGTTCCAGGCCCAGCGCGACGTGCCCGCGTACGTGGCGAGCAAGGCCGGGCTCGGCGGACTGACCAGGGCGCTGGCCTGTGACCTCGCCCAGCACGGGGTCCGCGTGGTCGGCGTCGCGCCGGGCGACATCGCCACCGGAACCAGCCGCAGCCCGGACTACACCGCCGCCGTCGGGCTGGTGAAGGAAACCCCGCTCGGCTTCGCCGGGGAACCGGCCGACGTCGCCGGTCTCGTCGCCTGGGTGATCTCGTCCGAGGCCCGCTACGTCACCGGCACGACGATCGTCGTCGACGGCGGTCGCACCGCGTTCTGACGCGGCAACCGGCGGCGCCCCGCACCCAGGGACGCCGCCGGCCCGGTCACCTCAGTGACCGCCCCCATGAGACGACCCGGGGTGGACGTGGAACCGCGCCACCTCGGGCGGGTGCACGACGAACGGCCGCATCATGCCTTCGTCCTCGTGGTCGAGGATGTGGCAGTGGTACATGAACTCGCCGGTCGCCCCGGTGTGGTGACCGGCCACGCTCACCCACTCGCCCGCCTGTACCTGGAAGGTGTCCTTCCAGCCCTCTTCGTACTTCTCCAGCGGCCTGCCGTCACCGGGCACCGGCAGCGGCGCGGGCGTCCCGCCGACGGCCGGGTCGAACCCGATCACGTTCCCCGCCGCGTCCAGCGGGTAGGCGCGGCGGGTCAGGATCTGGAACTCGGCCAGGTGGATGTGCATCGGGTGGGTCGGGCCCCCCAGGTTGACGAAGTTCCAGATCGCCCACCGGTCGTGGTCGATGAAGAACGTGGTGGTGTCGTCGAACAGGCTCGCCACCATCCGGAAGGTGCGCACCGCGCCGTCCGCGGGATCGGTGAGCTGGATGAACCCCTCGGCCGGGAACTGGGCGGGCAACTCCGCCGGGTCGGTGACCTCCTGCAGCTCCCACATCTGCGGGTGAGCCTCGCCCGCGGTGCCCGGCGGGACCAGCGCGACGAAGACGTGGTCGTGGTCCTCCGGCACGGTCGTCCCGTGGTGCAGCCGCACGTACGACCGCGAGACGACCTCGGGCAGCGTGAACTGGTCGTGCCGTTCCCGGTTCTCGACCCGGAACTGCATGACGTCCGGCTCGGTCCGGTCGGCCAGCGTGTCCCGCAGCGTCAGGCTCTGCCCCTGGTACCGGCTGAAGTCGATCAGCACGTCCGCGCGCTCCGCCGGCGCCAGCACCAGGCCCGCCGCCGGGAACGCGGCCGGCGCGGGCAGCAGACCGCCGTCGGTGCCGATGATCCGGACGCCGTCGTTGTTCACCGCGCCGGTCTCGTCGACGAGGTTGAGCCGGTAGAACCGCGAGTTCGACGCGTTCAGCAGCCGGAACCGGTACCAACGCGCGTCGACGTCCAGGTGCGGCCAGATGACCCCGTTGACCAGCGTGAACGGCCCGGTGAACTGGATCGGCACCTTCGGCCCGTCGGGACCGGCCGGCGTGATGAACGGGATCTTGAACAGCAGCTGCCCGGTCAGGGCGCCGGTGGCCGGATCGGTGTCGAGGTTGCGGTCGGTGATGATCAGCGGGATTTCGCGGTCGCCAGCGGGCAGGCCGAGCGCGTCCTCCTCGTCGTCCCGGATCAGGTACATCCCGGAGAGCCCGGCGAAGACGTTGAAGCGGGTCACCGCCATCGCGTGGTCGTGGTACCAGAGCGTGGCGGACTGCTGGCCGTTCGGGTACTCCGCGAGCTGGGACGCGCCGCGCAGCACCGCGTTGTGCGCCCAGCCGTCGTTGCCGCCGCCGGTGCGCGCGCCGTGCAGGTGCACCACGGTCCACGCGGGCAGAGCGGACACGCCGTCGATGATCTCGGCGCCCGGCTGCGGTGTGCCGTCCGGGTTGCGCCAGCCGGGTGTGCGCACCGGCGCGGTGATGTCGGCGATTTCGGCGTGCTGCCGGACGGCGACCACCGGGATGGTGCCGTCGATGTCGTTGCTCCAGCTGACGCGCAACTGCTTGCCGCTGCGCACTTCGACGGTCGGGCCGGGGAACTGGCCCTCGTAGGCCCACACCTCGGTTTCCGGCAGCTGGCTGTGCAGCCGGACCCGTGAGCGGACCATGTTGACGGTGATTTCGTCCTGGTGCCACCAGGAGTGCGGCCGGATCAGCGGCGGCACCCGCAGCGGGTCGGCGAACTTCGTGAGGCCGAAGCCCGGCCCGGTGAGCGTCGCTGCTGGTTGCGTGATGACGTCGGTCATGAAGTCTTTCCCCCCAGAAAGCCCCCAGTTCGGCCGGACCATCCCGGCCCTTGCTGGAACAGAGGGCGCCGGGGGTCAGCTGGATACACGCTCCCGCGGTTTCGCCGGAACCGGCGCCGGAACCGCGACCACGCGGGCGATCGTGATCAGCAGGCCGACGTCCGCGGCGAGCGCGAGCCGTTGGCTGAGCCCGACGGGCAGCACGCCCGGAACCAGGTAGCTCACCCCGAACAGCAGCACACCGCCGAGCGTCAGCAGTGTCAGCCGCACGACCGCGGGGTGGGTCCGCAGGCCGGCGGGCAGGGTCCAGCCCAGCGCGGCGAGGCTCAGGAACGCGATGGCGCAGGCGTATTCGTGGATCTGACCGCTCACCGGGTCGAACCGTTCCGGGTAGCTGGCGGGGAAGAACGCGGCCGCGACGAGCCCGGTGGACCAGGCCCAGAACAGCACCTGGGTGGTCCGGCTCAGCCGGTGGCCGGCGGCCTTGAGCGCCGCGAGCAGCGCGACGGACCCGACGGCGATCGCGATCATGCTCGCGCCGAGCAGGCCGACCCCGCCGTCGGCGAGCGCGTAACTGGACAGGGTGTCCGACACGGGGTTGCGGCCGCTGACCACGTGCAGGATGAAGGCGGTGAACAGTCCCCAGCCGATCGCCACGTTCGCCGCGAGCAGCCAGGGCCGGGCTCTTTCGGAAATCCCCATGGAAGCAGCTTTCCGCTGTGCGGCCCGCGGAAGATCCGGAGAAGTCCCCGATCTTTCCCCTAGGGTCGCCCGAACTCGACGAGCACCAGCGCCTGGTCGTCGTGGCGCTTGGCCCGCGGCCAGCGCGTCCCGTCCGGATCGCCGTCCTCGGCCGCGCGGACGCTGTCGAGCACCGCGTCCACCCCGCGGGCGCGGGCCAGCCGCAGGGCTTCGGGCCAGGTGAACAAGCCGTAGTCGTCGACACCGCAGGACACGCCGTCGGTGGCGAGCAGGACGGCGTCCAGTGCGGCGCGCTGCCAGCTGCGGGTCAGCGCGTGGTCCGCGGCCGACGGATCGGCTTCGGCGACCCAGAACCCGCCGGGCCGGTTGCGCAGCGCCCGCACGGCCTGCTGCGTCCGCAACCGCCCCGCGCGGCGCAGGGTGGCCAGCCGGTCGTCGGCGAGCACGTCGGCCGACTGTCCGAACGCGACGATCGGGCTGTCCGCCAGCACCAGGGCGTCCACCCGGTCGTCGTCCCAGCGCAGCATCGCCACGGTGCTGGACGGCGACGATCCCGGGCGCAGGCCGTGTTCCCGTGCGACAGCGGCGATCGCCCGCGCCAGTGCGGGACGGAGATCGCCGGGCAGTTCCCGTTCGAGCTGCGCCGCGAGGCGTTCGGCGTACCAGCCGCCGGAGGGCTGGTCCGGGTCGGCCGAGGTCGCGCCGTCGAGCACCGCGACGGCCCGGTCCAGCACCACGACCCGGTCCTCGGTGGGGCGCGGGCGGCCGTCGAGGCCGACGCCGGGCCGTTCGGCCACGTGGATCACCCGACCGACCCTAGCCGTCAACCTTGGTTGACAAGGTGGTGGTGTCAACGTAGGTTGACGTCATGACGAAGGCAACCGATCTGGCCGCCCGCGCCGGCGACCGCGATCCCCAGGTCGGCCTGCGTGCCGTGGCCGCACTGCGGCGGCTGCTCGAACAGCTCGAAGCCGTGCAGGTGCGCAGCGCGCGGGCGCAGGGCTGGTCGTGGCAGGAGATCGCGGCCGAGCTGGGCGTGAGCAGGCAGGCCGTGCACAAGAAGTACGGGAGGCAGTGATGTTCGAGAAATTCACCGCGGACGCCCGCGAGGTGGTCGTCGAGGCGCAGCAGGACGCGATCCGCCTGGATTCGGAGCGGATCGACCCGCTGCACCTGCTGGTCGCGCTGCTGCACTTCCCGGAGAGCAAGGCGGCCCGCCTGCTGACCGGGTTCGGCGTGGCGCTCGACGACGTCGCCGCCGAAACCGCGCGCGTGCGCCGCCGCGGCGGGATCACCGAGGCCGACGCCGAGGCGCTCGGCGAGTTCGGCATCGACGTCGACGCGATCCTCGACCGCGTTGAGCAGGCGCACGGGCCGAACGCGCTCGCCGGTGGCGGCGGCGGTCGGAAGCGGCGGCACATCCCGTTCGCCGACGAGTCGAAGAAGGTGCTGCAGGTGTGCCTGAAGGAGGTGATCTCCTTGGGCGGCAAGGAACTCGGGAGCGAGCACATCCTGCTCGCGCTCACCGCGCTGCGCGGACCCGCCGCCGACGTCCTCGCCCGGTTCGACGTGGACGCGCGGCGGGTCCGGCAGGCGCTAGCGTGACTCGCGCCAGGTGACGTGGGGGAGGAGCGCCTGCGTGAGTGGCCCGATCGCGAGCGCGTAGAGCACGGTGCCGGCGCCGACCGTGCCGCCGAGGAACCATCCCGCCGCCAGCACGGTGAGCTCGATGCAGGTGCGCACCGAGCGGACGGACCAGGTGTTGCGGGCGGCCAGCCCGGTCATCAGCCCGTCGCGCGGGCCGGGGCCGAGCCGGGCGCCGACGTACACCGCGGTCGCCACGGCGTTGAGCACGACGCCGCCGAGCAGCAGCGCGATCTGCCAGCCGAGTGCGTGCTGGTCGGGCAGGACGGCTCGCACCAGGTCGACGGTCACCGAGATGACCAGCACGTTCATCACGGTGCCGAGCCCGGGGCGCTGCCGGAGCGGGATCCACAACGCGAGCACGCCGACCGAGGCGATGGCGACGACGGTGCCGAAGCTGAGCCCGGTGCGTGCGGCCAGTCCTTCGTGCAGAACGTCCCACGGGGACAGGCCGAGCCCGGCGCGCGTCATCATCGCCATGCTCGTGCCGTAGAGGGCGAGACCGCCCATCAGCTGGGTGAGCCGGCGCGCGGGGCTGACCGAGACGCGCACCGGCCGAAGATCGATTGCAGTCACGCGACCACTTTGCGGCCAGTTGGACTGGATAACCAGAGCCAATTCGGGATAATTGGCTGTCATGGACCCCATTGGCCGGATTTCGGCCCGCAGATTGGCCCTTGTGCTCGGCATGTGGCGTCGAAGTGGTTCGCGTCACGGCGCCGCGGACCTCGCGGCGGCGATCGAGCTGGGCGTCCTCGACGGCCAGTTGCCTGTCGGCACCCGGCTGCCCTCGGAGCGGGAGCTGGCCGAGGCACTGGACGTCAGCCGCACCCTGGTGGCGGCCGCGCTGGACCGCCTGCGCGAGGCGGGACTCGTGGCCAGCAGGCGGGGTGCGGGATCGTGGATCACCAAGCCGCGGGGGAAGACACCGGAGCCGGTGTCGCCGGACGTGCCGCAGGCGATCGACCTCGTCCGCGCGGCGACGCCGGCGGCCCCGGGGGTGATGGCCGCGGTCGACCGCGCCCGGCTGCTGCTCGTCGACGAGCTGGGGCGGCACGGCTACACCGGCACCGGCCTTGCGTCCCTGCGCGAGCGGATCGCCGCCCGCTACACCGCGCGCGGCCTGCCCACCTCGCCAGGGCAGATCCTGATCACCAACGGCGCGCACCACGCGTTCGTCCTGGTGCTGCGGATGCTGACCCACCCCGGTGACCGGGTGCTGGTGGAGCAGCCGACGTACCCGAACGCCCTGGACGCGATCCGCGCCGCGCACACGACGCCGGTGCCGGTGGCGCTCGGCGAGCACGGGTGGGACCTGGCGGGGGTGGAGGCCGCGGTGCGCCAGACCGCGCCCCGGCTCGCGTACCTGATCGTCGACTTCCACAACCCGACCGGCTACCGGCTCGACGCGTCCGGGCGGGCGGAGCTGGGGGCGCTGCTGGCCCGGACGCAAACGCATGCGGTGGTGGACGAGACGTTCGTCGAGCTGGACCTGGAGGGGGATGACGGGCCGCCGCCGCTGGCCGCGTTCGCCGGGGACTGGGCGATCACGGTCGGCACGGTGTCCAAGTCGCACTGGGGCGGCCTGCGGATCGGCTGGATCCGGGCGCCGGAGGAACTGGTGACGCGCTTGACCTCGGCGCGGTTCGCGTCCGACCTGGGGTCGCCGGTGTTCGAGCAGCTGGTGCTGGCGGAGTTGTTCGACGCGGGCGACCCGGACCCGGCCGCGCGCCGGGCCGTCCTGCGCTCCCAGCGGGACGCGCTGACCGAGGCCCTGCGGCGGGAGCTGCCGGACTGGCGGTTCCGCGTGCCGTCGGGCGGGTTGTCGCTGTGGTGCCGCCTGCCGGAACCGATGAGCACGCGGCTCGCGATCGCCGCGGCCAACCACGGCGTGCAGATCACGCCCGGTTCGAGGTTCAGCGCCCAGGGCGGGCTGGAGCACTGGTTGCGGATCCCGTTCGCGCAGCCGGCGGATCGCTTGACCGACGCGGTGACCCGGCTGGCGCTGGCGGCGGCCTCGGTGCGCGTGCAGCCTGCCGACGACCTGCCGGTGGCGTGACGGGTTCCGGAAGAACAGCCGGTGCGCTGGTCGTCCGTTCGCCGCTCCAGGGAGGAAGTTCGGCGAAGACGTCCAGCGCACCGGCTGCGGGACGCCCAGCCCGGATCGCTCCGGGCCGGGCTCCACGGTGACCCGCCGGCACCGCCCCTCGACGTGCCGGCGGGTCATCGCGGCTAGGCGCGCATCGGGCTTCTGCTCGGCGCGGTGAGCGGAAGCTCTCGACACGTGCCCGGTGGGGCCCCGGCGTCGCGGGGGCATCGCGACGCCGGGACCAGCGCCCGATCCGGCCAGGCGCGGTTGGCCGGTCGGGAAGACTGGGATTCGGCCCTCGGGCGGCAGAGGTGTGCTGCGGAGGGGCCCGCTAGTTGATCTTGTTGTGGACGCGGGTCGCCTGTGTGAACGGGTCTCGCGTCAGTCGGGCGAGGTGGGCGGCAGGCCCGCTACGGTGCCCATACCCACGAAACCGCTGGTCAGCGCTCCCACGATCGGCTGAACCGGGGCAGCGGAGGCACGCGGGCCGAGGACGGCCAGCAGGTCGCGGCTGCCGTTGCCGGAGTCGTGGGAAACGGTGATGACGACGCCGGGATCACCCGGGTCGGTGGGTGCCGGAGCCGGCGGGGCGTTGTCCGCGCGCACCGGATCCGGGATGTCTTGGTGCCGCGCCGGCGCTGTCGCGTGCTTGACGGCGGGCGCGTGGTGCGTGACCGCTTGCACCGGCGCGGGGCCCGGCTCGGCGGGAGGCTGCGCGGGAGGTTCGACGGGAGCCGGGGGCGCGGGCGCCGGTTCGGTGACGGCCGGCTCGCTGTCCACGGTTCCGGTGTCGGCCGGTTCGGACCGCTCCGGTGCCTTCGGGGTGATCGTCTGAACGGTCTCGTCGACGATTCCGGTGATCGGCTGCGTCGCTTGGTCAGCCGTTTCGGTGACGGTCGTCAGTGCCGATTCCGCCGTGTCGGTGACGGTCGAAAGTGTGGTGTTCACCGTGTCGGTGACGACGTCGACGAGTCCGGTCACCGTGCCGAGGAGGTTCGGCTGCTGTTGCGTGGCGACGGTGTCCGGTTCGGACGGCGCCTCGTCGGCGGCGGCCGATGGCGCGCCGAGGACCGCGGTGAGCAGCCAGCCCGCGAGCACGAATCCGCCCGCGAGCAGCAGCTTGAGTTCGACCGGAAGTGTTCGCGCGGAGTGGCGCGCGCTGATCGCGTCGCGCATCGCCACCACCACCGTCCACGAACGACTACGGAAAGTTTGTTCCGGCCTGGTCATCAGGTGTGCTGATCCCAGCCTGATTTCTCCTGCCGGTGGCGAGTGTTTCACCTCGAAAGCGATCGATCCAGCCCCGTACGGCGGAACCCTGGTTCCGCCTTCCGTGTGTCTCTTCGTTAGTTGATCACGCAACGTGTGCGTACTTTTACTCAACTTCTCGCCTACCAGCGGTTTTCGGGAGCTTCCGCACAGGCCGGGCCATCTGAGTCGGGACCGGTGATCGCGAGGGGTGCAATGACCGAAATCGAACTGATCGAGTTGCTGGCCCGGGCGTGGCGTGGCGACCAGGGCGCGTGGTCCGCGTTGGTGCGCGGGTTGTCGGTGGTGGTGCTGCGCGTGGCGCGGGCGCACCGGCTCGGTGACGCCGACGCGTTCGACGTCTGCCAGAACACGTGGGTGTCGCTGGCGCAGCTGCGGGAGCTCCGGGAGCCGGCCCGCCTACCCGCCTGGCTGGCGACGACGGCCCGCCGGCAGGCGCTGAGGGTGCTGGAGTCGCGGCGGCGGGAGATCCCAGCGGAGTGCGACCGGCCCGACGAGCTCACCCCGGAACGCCAAGTACTGGCCAGTGAGCGGGACGCCCTGCTACACCGGGCGGTGGCCCAGCTGCCGGCCGCCCAGAGGCGCCTGGTGGAACTCCTGATGCAAGACCCACCGGCCACACACGCCGATATAGCCGCCGAGCTGGGCATCGCGATCGGCAGCGTCGGCCCGACGCGCCGCAGAGCCCTCGACCGCCTACGCCGCTACCTGGAAGCCCACGGCTACGACCACGCCTGAGCCCGGGAGGCCCGGCCGCACACTGGACTCGCTGCGGCGACGTGCGAGCCGGAGGAGCGCGGCCGCGCACTGGTCTCGCTGCGGCGGCGTGCGAGGCGGAGAAGCGCGGCCGCGCACTGGTCTCGCTGCGGCGGCGTGCGAGGGGGGGGA
>NZ_JBEXTX010000115.1:0-24426 GCF_040614175.1 Amycolatopsis sp. NPDC006131 | reverse complement strand
TCGACCCGGCGGCGATCGCGACCACGATCAGCGCCAGCTGCGCCTGCGGCGCCGGACGGAGAACTCGCGCTCGTGAATGGAGAGCTCGCGCCGCTGGGCGTGGGATCCGCGCGTGGAGGGCGCTCGCAGCGCACGTCCGGTCAACGAGCCCCGCCTGGCGCGCCGGACGGAGAACTCGCGCTCGTGAATGGAGAGCTCGCGCCGCTGGGCGTGGGATCCGCGCGTGGAGGGCGCTCACAGCGCACCCCCGATCAGGGAGCCCCGTCCGGCGGCCGTGCGGCACAGGTCGGCCCACACCTGCGGCATCGAGGCGTTCGGGCCGGCCACCACGACTCCCCAGCCCGCCGCGCGCAGCAGCGCCGCCGACTCCTCTGTCGCCGCCGCGCGGTGCTCGGGCGCGCTCACCCCGCCGGACCACGCCGGGGTGTCCAGCAGCACCGCCAGGCTGCGGATGCCGCGCGGCCGGAACCGCGCCAGCTCGGTCACCGCCTGGTTCGACACGGTGCCCAGGATCGCGATCAGCTCCTGCCCCTCGGCCGGGTCGTGGCCGGTCGTCAGGTCGCGCTGGTGCGCCGGCTGCAACGCGGCCAGCGCGTCGAGCAGGACGTTGTCGTAGCCCTCGCCGCCGTCGCCGGGCACGTCGGCCAGCGGTTTGCCGTGCTCGGTGACCAGGCGGACCCGGTGCCCGGCCCGCCGCACGTGCACGCACACGCTCGCGGCGAACGAGATCGCCCACTCCAGGCTCGCGGCCGGCCCGGTGCCGTGGTGCGCGGCGGCCCGGTGGTCCAGCAGGACGGTCGTCCCGCCGCGCCACGGCCGCTCCTCGACCCGCACCATGATCTCGTCGCGCCGCGCGGTGGAGCGCCAGTGCACCTTGCGCAGGTCGTCACCCTGGCGGTACTGCCGTACCACCACGTCGGTCTCGCCCTGGCCGGCGCGCAGCCGCACGCTGCCGTCGTCGCCCGCGCCGATCCCGGCGCCGCTGGGCAGCCCCCACAGGGACACCACCTTCGGCACCACGACCAGCCGCGAGTGCGCGATCAGCTCGCGGTCGAACTCGCACAGCCCGAACGGGTCGGTCAGCGTCGCGCGCAGCGGGCCGACCTGCTGGATGCCGCGCATCATCGGCTGGATCGGGTAGCGCAGCGCGATGACCCGCCCGTGCGGCAGCCGCTCCACGACGAACCGCGGCCGCGAACCCAGCGCGTAGGGCACCCCGTCTTCGAGCAGGACCTCACCGGCGGGCAGCTTGCCGTTGCGCCACAGCGCCAGCTCCACCTCGCCGGCCGAACCGGCCGACACCCGCTCGGGCAGCAGCTTGCGGGACGCGCCGATGCGCACCCGCGACGCCGCGATGAACAGGGCGACCAGCAGCGGCAGCGCCACCACGAACACGGCGACCCGCAGCAGGTCGCGCTCGTTGAGCACCACCGCGCACACCGCGGCCGCCACGCCGGCGGCGAGCAGGCACCGCCCCCGCGTGGTCAGCCCGGACAGCGACCGGAACACGGCCGTCTACCGGCGGCCGGCGGTCTGCGGGTGACCGCCCTGGGGCACCGGCACCCGGTGCAGCACCGCGCGGACCACGTCGGTGGCGGAGCGGCGGGCCGCGTGCGCCTCGGTGGTCAGCACCAGCCGGTGCGCGAGCACCGGGACGGCGACCGCGTGCAGGTCGTCCGGGACGACGAAGTCGCGGCCGGACAACGCGGCCTGGGCGCGCGCCGAGCGGACCAGCTGCAGCGTGGCCCGCGGCGACGCGCCGAGCCGGATCTCCGGCACCTGCCGGGTGGCGGCGACCAGGTCGACGGCGTACTTGCGCACGTCCGGCGCGATGTGCACCCCGCGGACCTGCTGGATGAGGCGGTGCAGGGTGGCCGCGTCGGACACCGGCTGCAGGTCGGCCAGCGGGTCGTGACCGGAGTGCTCGTCGACCATGGCCAGCTCGGCCTGCTGGTCGGGGTAGCCGATCGACACGCGCGCGGTGAACCGGTCGCGCTGCGCCTCGGGCAGGGCGTAGGTGCCCTCCATCTCGATCGGGTTCTGGGTGGCGATCACCATGAAGGGGTCGTCCAGGCGGTAGGTCGTGGTGTCGACCGTGACCTGCTTCTCCTCCATGCACTCCAGCAGCGCCGACTGGGTCTTCGGCGACGCGCGGTTGATCTCGTCGCCCACCACGATGTTGGCGAACACCGGGCCGGGCCGGAACTCGAAACCGCCGGTCTGCCGGTTGTAGATGGACACGCCGGTGACGTCGCTGGGCAGCAGGTCCGGCGTGAACTGGATGCGGCTGACCGTGCAGTCGATCGACCGGGCGAGCGCCTTGGCCAGCGAGGTCTTGCCGACGCCCGGCACGTCCTCGACCAGGAGGTGGCCCTCGGCCAGGAGCGTCACCAGCGCGACGCGCACCACCTCGGGCTTGCCGACGAGCACCCGCTCGACGTTGGCCGCGATGCGGCGCATGGTCTCGTGCAGCTCACCGTGCCCGTTGTGGCTGATGGGCAGGCCGTGCGCGGGGCTCGCGCCGCCGGCGTGGTACGGCGCTTGCCCGGGCGCCTGCTCGCCGGTGTACTCCCCGGGCGATGCAGGCTGTGTCCTCGACGTCACTCGACCTCCTGGTGCCGAAGCCCTTTTTCAAAACCGGAACACGGGTGCGGCCCGCCTGAACCGCGCCGCGGCGCGGAAGGATCTCACAGCCGGGGACGGAGGTGACGCCCGCGGTCGCCCGCCCCGGCACCCAGCCTGGCATCCAGTGTGTCAAACCCCGGCCAAGTCGGTCCAAGAACCCTGAATTCGATTCGGGCGCTATGCTGCGTTCCGGAACCGGTCGGCTACCGAGAGGTGCGAACAGAACCGATGACCGACACGCGCGGCGGCCTGAACGTGAACGCGGGGGCGTTCGCGGTCTCGCCCGAGCTGGCGGCCGGGGCCTACCAGCAGATCAGCCAGCTGCAGGACGTCGTCGGCGAAATGGTGCGCGAGGCCAGGGTGCTGGGCCGCACCGTGCCGCTGGGCGGCGGGTACGCCGGCGAGGTCGGCGAGTTCATGGCCCGCTACGGGCTGGGCGGTCCCGGTTCGGCCGCCGACTCGCTGATCCGGTTCGGCCAGGAGCTGGAGACGCTCAAGACGAACATCCGCCGCGCGCTGCAGCGGTACTCCGACAGCGACGACGACGCCGCCGAGGGCGTCGACTGCAGCGGTGGCTGAGCGGATGCGTGGTGTGGTGGTCGTGCTCGCCGGGGCCGGGCTGCTGCTCGCCGCCTGCGGGCAGCCGGCTTCGCAGCCCGCGGCGCCGCCGCCGACGTCCGCGCCCTCGTCGTCCAGCGTCCCGCCGTCGCCGCCGGGGCTGGCCGGGCTGAAGCCGTGCGAGCTGCTGACCGCGACCGACCGCTCCACCGCCGGGCTGACGTCGCTGGGCACGGAGAAGACGATCGGCGCCGACCGGGCCTGCGACTGGACCGAGCCCGGCACGTTCGGCGTCACCGTCACGCTCGCCGAGAACGCCCCGCTGAACTCGCTGGAGATCGACAAGGGCACCGGCAAGCGCGTGACCGTCGGCGCGCACAAGGGTTTCCGGGTGTCCGACCGGCGCGCCGGGGACGGCACCTGCGCGGTCCTGCTCGGCGTCGGCCAGGAGGCCAGCGTGCAGGTGGACGTGACCAACACGGGCTTCGAGGACACGCCGCTCGCGTGCGAGCGGGCCGACACCGTGGCCCGGCTGATCGAGCCGAAACTGCCCTGAGGGAGCCAGCGTGAACCAGGTGCCCGAGCCGACGCGGCGGTACGAGTCCTACAGCCACGAGGCGATGGCGGCCGAGGTCGCCGACGGCAACGACCCCGCCACGGCAGGCCGGATCGGCGAGCAGTGGGCGGGCCTGGCCGCGCGGCTGCGCGAGTCGGCCCAGGCGCTGGGCGCGATCTCGGCACGGGCGGGCGAGGCGTTCGACGGGCCAGCCGGGGAGGCGCTGCGCAAGACCCTGGCCAAGGCCGAGAGCTGGTCCGGGCACGCGACCGAGCTGTCGCTGAGCTTGTCCGACGCGGTCGGGCGCCAGGCCGGGATAGCGGCGCGGGCGCGGGACGAGATGCCGCCGCCGGTGCCCTACGACCCGGCGGCGATGATCCGGGAGGCCGCGGCGAGCGGGAGTTTCGCGGCGCTGGCCGGGCTGTCGGACGCGATGGAGCGGCGGCGGGCGGCGGCCGAGGAGGCCCGGCAGAAGGCGATCGACGTGCTCAACGCCCGCGACGCCGCGCTGCGCGAGTCGGTGCCGGGCCGGTTCTTCGACGAGCCGCCGGAGCTGGGGGAGCGGTGATCCGGGTCTCGGCGTCCGCGTTCGACATCCTGTGGCACGACCTCGGGCACGACCGGGTGCCGTCGCCGCTGGAGGTCCGCAGCGTCGGCGTGACCGGGGCCGAGCGCGCCGAGATCCGCCGCGCGGTGCACGCGAACCTGACCGAGCGGGGCTTGTTCGACGGCGGCCGGCTGGACTCCGCGCTCGAGTCGCGGCTGGCGACGCTGGCGGCCGCGGAGGTCTACGTCGAGTGCGAGTCGCTGCCCGAGCTGGACGCGGAGACGCCGTTCCGGGTGGTGGCCGCGGCCGGCGGCAGGCGGGGCGTGCTGGCGGCGCAGCCGAGCCGGACGATCGGGCTGTCCGGGATCCGCGACACGGAGATCTTCACGGCGGTCGTCGACCTGCTGCCCCCGCTGGAGCCCGGGCCCGGCTACGGGGTCAGCCTGCCCGCCGACGCCCTCGCCGGCGACGGCGGTTCACGCGCCGCCGCGCGCCAGCTGGAGGAGGTGCGGGCGATCCAGTCCCGGCCGGTGCTCGGGGCGGGCCAGTTCACGGTGCGCGTGCGCGAGGGTGGACGGCCGCGGCGGGTCGGCGGGGTGAGCTGGTTCCGCACTGATCAGGGCGCGTACCTGGGCACGGTGGAACCGGGCCGCGGGGGAGCGCCGTGGGTGAACGTGGTGCCTGCCGACTCGGCCCGGCTCGCCGCGCGGCTGGCCGACCTGGTCGGTTGAGACCGGTCCGGGCGAAGGTCACGCAACCGGCCGCTCAACCCACGCAACTGCCGCGCACCTCGCGCGCCGAACTCGTGCCGCCGAGTGTCGGAGTCTCGGGGTTCTCCCGAGTCCCACCCTCACGTGCGTGAGTTCTCCGGCCCCCACTTCCCACCACCACGGCCCCCATTTCCTCCCACCACCCGCCCCACCGGCCCCCACCACGGCGCGAAAACGCCCGCGACCGGACCCGTGAGCTAACCGGCCCGGGGGAGGGGCGCCGTCGCCCCCCACCTTCTCCCCACTTCGCCCCCCACGCCTTGACCTGCGAAAACACCGAAACGTTCGCCCGGTCGGGCATCTCCGTGGCGTTGACTGTGGGGAAAAGTGGGGTACGGTGGTGCCCAGTGGGGCGGAAGGGAGGCCCCAGGGGCCGCATCCGGTGGAGCACCGGGAGCGGTGGGGAGGTGAGTGCCGGTGTTCCTCGGCACCCACACCCCCAAGCTGGACGACAAGGGGCGGCTCACGCTGCCCGCGAAGTTCCGCGACGCGCTGGCAGGTGGGCTGATGGTCACCAAGGGGCAAGATCACTGCCTCTTCGTCTTCCCGCGCGCGGAGTTCGAGCAGCTGGCCCGCAAGGTCGCGGAGGCGCCCTTCACCAACGAGGCGGTGCGGGCCTACCAGCGGTACCTGTTCGCGGGCACCGACGAGCAACGTCCGGACGGCCAGGGGCGCATCGCGATCGCGCCCGAGCTGCGGCGCTACGCCGGGCTCAACAAGGAGTGCGTGGTCATCGGGGCGATCACGCGCTTGGAGATCTGGGACGCCCAGCGCTGGGAGTCCTACCTGGAGGAACACGAGGACAGCTACGCGCAGGCCCAGGAAGAGGTCCTGCCGGGGGTCTTCTAGTGACCCGCGCCGTCGGGGGGCGCGGGTGGCGAAACGCAAGTGGGGGCGGGATCCGGCGACGGATGTCGTGAGGCCTCTGTCCGCTCAGCGGCCCTGGTGCACCTTCCCCGGCACCAGGTCCGCAGCGGGCGGGCGGGGACCTGACGGCATCCGGACGACGGTGTAAGGGGGTGGGAGAAGTGGCAGCCGAGGCCGCGCACGTGCCGGTCATGACCGGGCGCGTGCTGGAGCTGTTCGCTCCCGCGCTGGAAGGCCGCCCGGCCGTGGTGGTCGACGCGACCACCGGGCTCGGCGGGCACTCCGAGGCGCTGCTCACCGCCTTCCCGCAGCTGAAGCTCATCGGCCTGGACCGGGATCCGCACGCGCTGGAACGCTCCGGCGCGCGGCTGGCGAAGTTCGGCGACCGGGTCGAGCTGGTGCACGCGGTCTACGACACCCTGCCGGACGTCCTCGCCCGGCTGGGACTGTCCCGTGTGGACGGCGTGATGTTCGACCTCGGCGTGTCCTCCATGCAGCTGGACTCCGAGGAGCGCGGGTTCGCCTACGCCCGCGACGCCCCGCTGGACATGCGGATGGACCCGACGACCGGGCAGACCGCGGCGGATGTGCTCAACACCTACGAGCCCGGCGAGCTGGTCCGGATCCTGCGCGAGTACGGCGAGGAGCGGTTCGCCCAGCGGATCGTCAAGGCGATCGTCGCGGAGCGGGCGCGGCGGCCGTTCGACCGCAGCGAGCGGCTGGTGCGGCTGCTCTACGACGCGGTGCCCGCGGCGAGCCGCCGCACCGGCGGCCACCCGGCCAAGCGCACGTTCCAGGCGCTGCGCATCGAGGTCAACGGCGAGCTGGAGGTGCTGCGGCGGGCGATCCCCGCGGCGCTGTCCGCGCTGGCGGTCGGCGGCCGGATCGTCGTGGAGTCCTACCACTCGCTGGAGGACCGCATCGTCAAGCAGGCCTTCGCGGAGCTGGCGAAGTCGCGGACCCCGCCGGGCCTGCCCGTCGAACTCCCCGGCCACGGGCCGGAACTGAAGCTGATCACGCGCGGCGCCGAGAAGGCGAGCGAGGAAGAGATCGAACAGAACCCGAGGGCGGCGTCCGTCCGGCTGCGGGTGGCGGAACGGATCAAGGAGGCGGACGCATGACAGCGCCTACGCGGACACGCAGGCAGGCCGGTGCCGAGCCGCGACGGCGCCCGCGCCGTTCGGACACCCCCGCCGAGGAGGGCCTGGGCACACCGGTACCGGCCAAGCGCCGCCCCCGGCGGCAGCCTGCCAAGCAGACTCAGCGCACCACCGCCGCCGAGCGCGCCTACGCCCGGCGGGCGCAGCGCGCCGAGGGCCTCAAGCGCACCGCGCCCGAGCCGGAGCGCGAGAAGACCCGGCTGAAGCTGCGGCTGCCTCGGTCGCGCGCCACGTTCGTGCTGCTGGTGATGGTGCTCCTCGCCGCCGGTGTGGTGGTCACGCTGCTGCTGTCCACGCAGGCGATCGCCGACTCCTACCGCCTCGAGCAGCTGCGCGACGACAACGCCGCGCTGGCCGAGCGGGTCGAGCAGCTGCAGCAGGACGTCAGCGGCGCGGAGTCGCCGTCGTCGCTGGCCGAGCGCGCCAAGGCGCTGGGCATGGTGCCCGCGAAGGACCCGGCGCACCTGGTGGTGAACCCGGACGGGTCGGTGACCGTGGTCGGCGAGCCGAAGAAGGCCGAGGGCGCCCCGGTCACCCAGCAGCAGACCGCGCCGGTGGTGCCGCAGGGCACCCCGGTCGGCGGCCGCCCGATCGAGGGTGACGTGCCGCAGGGCGACAGTCAGGTCGTCCAGCCGCAGGACCAGGCGCAGGTGCCGCCTGCCGGCGGGCAGACGCAGGCGCCGGGACAGCAGACCACGGGAGGGCAGTGATGGCTCGGCCGGGACGCCGCAGCTACGGCGCCCGCATGCGCCAGGTGGCCGGCCAGCCCAACGCCGCCACCGGCAAGGGGCGCTACGTCGGCGTGCGCATCGCGCTCGTCGCCGTGCTCGTCCTGGCCGGTCTCAAGCTCGTGCAGGTGCAGGGCTTCCAGGCCGCGGCCCTGTCGGCGAAGGCGGAGAGCCAGCGCAGCACCACCATCCCGATCCCGGCCAAGCGCGGGTCCATTGTGGACCGCAACAACGTCAAGCTGGCGTTCACGGTGGAAACCCGCGCGTTGTCGGTGAACCTGCGCGCGATGCGCAAGGCGTGGGACGAGGTCGCGGCGAAGAACCCGGCGGGGGGCCAGAACTACGAGACGCGTGCGGCGGACGCGGCGAAGTTCATCGCCGCCAAGCTGCCCGGCCGGGTCACCGAGGCCGAGCTGCTCGCCGACTTCCGCAAGACCACGTCGTTCACCTACCTGGTCGACGGGGTCGAGCCGTCGATCGCCGAGGAGATCACCAAGGCCTTCCCGGAGATCGGCGCCGAGGTGCGCGCCGCCCGCGAGTACCCGGGCGACACGCTGGCCTCGAACGTCGTCGGGCTGGCGAACTGGCGGATGGACGACCCCGACGTGTCCAAGCACAGCCTGCAGGGCCTGGCGGGGCTGGAGTACACGCTCAACTCCGACCTCGCCGGGCAGCCCGGCCGCTACGTCGCGGACACCAAGCAGGGCAACGACAACGTCATCATCCCGGGCACCGAGCGGGACGTGCAGCCGGCGACCCCGGGCAACGACGTGGTGCTCACGCTCGACTCGGACACGCAGTACTTCCTGCAGAACGCGCTGGCCGACTACATGCGGCAGTCGCACGCCAAGGGCGCCAGCGCGGTCGTGATGGACGCGAAGACCGGCGAGATCTACGCGATCGCCGACGACGCGACGTTCGACCCGTACGACAACAAGACCTACACACAATCGCTGATGGACCTGCAGGCGGTGTCCACGCCGTTCGAGCCGGGCTCGGTGAACAAGATCGTGACCGCCACCGCGGCGATCGACCAGGGCCTGGTGACGCCCGAGTCGGTGCTGCAGGTGCCCGGCTCGCTGAAGGTCGCCGACCACACGGTCCACGACGCGTGGGTGCACGGCACGCAGAACTTCTCGGTCACCGGCATCTTCGCCAAATCGTCGAACGTGGGGACGCTGCTGCTGGCCCAGCAGCTCGGCCCGGACAAGTACCTGGACTACCTCAAGCGCTTCGGCATCGGGCAGAGCGCGGGCCTCGGCATGTCCGGGGAGAGCCGCGGGTTCGTGCCGCCGCGCAACACCTGGACCGGCACCACGTTCGGCAACCTGCCGAT
This sequence comes from Amycolatopsis sp. NPDC006131, assembly GCF_040614175.1. NCBI lineage: Bacteria > Bacillati > Actinomycetota > Actinomycetes > Pseudonocardiales > Pseudonocardiaceae > Amycolatopsis > Amycolatopsis sp. NPDC006131. Next base: position 15,279 of record NZ_JBEXTX010000115.1, on the reverse strand, counting down.
CGGGCAGGGCCTGTCGATGACCGTGGTGCAGATGACGGCGATGTACCAGGCGATCGCGAACAACGGCCTGCGGGTGCAGCCGAGCATCGTCAAGGAGGAGATCCGCCCGGACGGCACGGTGGTGCCGAAGGCCGCGCCGGAGACGACGCAGGTGGTCAGCCCGGAGACCGCGACGACGGTGCGGAACATGATGCGGGCGGTCACCCAGACCGGGAAGAACGGCAACAGCGGGACGGCCCCGACGGCGGCGCTGGAGGGCTACCAGATCTCCGGCAAGACCGGCACCGGCCAGCAGGTCAACCCGGCGACCGGGGCGTACAGCGACACGCTCTACAACATCACCTTCGCGGGGATCCTGCCCGCCGACAACCCTCGGTTCGTGGTCGGCATCCGCCTGGACGCGCCGGACACCACGCTGCCCGCGGGCCACTCGGCGGCGCCGCTGTTCCACGACATCGCCTCGTACCTGACGCAGCGGTTCCAGATCCCGCTGTCCGAGGGCGCGGCGCCGTACGTGCCGCTCGTGCTGCCCTGAGGTCCGCCCATCAGCGGCGGAGCCGCCCCAGCACCAGCCTCGCCCGGCGAGGCGTCGCGGGGATTGCCGTCGCTGTCCAATCGAGACACAAGCGCTAGGAGTACCGGCTCGCGGACGGGGAAAACCACCTCGGTAACCTTCCGTGCTGTGTCGGTGGAAGCGTCTGGAAGCAGCACCATGTCGCAGGAAGCGAAGGGGCGGGTACCGGACAGCCCGGTGAAGGCGGCGGTGGCGCCGCCACGGCCGACCCGCATCGAGCCGGTCCCGCTCACCACGCTCGTCGCGCGCGCGGACGCGCGCCTGGTCGGCGAGCCGCACTGGCCGGGCGACACGGTCGTCACGGGGGCCACCCTGCGGGCCCAGCACGTCCTGCCCGGCGACCTGTTCGCCGCGCTGCCGGGCGCGCGGGCGCACGGGGCGGACTTCGCCGCGGAGGCCATCGCGGCCGGGGCGGCGGCGGTGCTCACCGACGAGGCGGGCGCGGACCGGCCGGCGCTGCGTGAGGCGGGCGTCCCGGTGCTGGTGCACCCGGACCCGCGCGGGGTGCTCGGCTCGATGGCCGCCTGGATCTACGGCGAGCCGTCGCTGGAGCTCGCCGTCCTCGGCATCACCGGCACGTCGGGCAAGACCACCACGACCTACCTGGTCGAGTCGGGCCTGCGCGCCGCCGGGCACGTGACCGGCCTGATCGGCACCATCGAGACCCGCATCGCCGGGGAGCGGCTGGCCAGCGCGTTCACCACGCCCGAGGCGCCGGACCTGCAGGCGCTGCTCGCCGTCATGGTCGAGCAGGGCGTCACGCACGTGCCGATGGAGGTGTCCAGCCACGCGCTCGCCCTGGGCCGTGTCAACGGCACCCGCTTCGCCGTCGGCGCGTTCACCAACCTCTCCCAGGACCACCTGGACTTCCACCGCGACATGGAGGAGTACTTCGCCGCCAAGTCGCTGCTGTTCGACGGCCGCTCCACCACCGAGGTGGTGTGCATCGACACCGCGTGGGGCCAGGCGCTGGTCACGCCGCACACGATCACCGTGACCACCGAGCCGGGCGTGGACGCCAGCTGGACCGCCACGGACTTCGCCACCACCCCGACCGGTGAGCAGAGCTTCACGCTGCACTCGCCGGCCGGCCGCACCGCACGCGCCACGTTGCCGCTGCCCGGCACGTTCAACATCGCCAACGCGCTGCTGGCCGCGGCGATCCTGGAGACCTGCGGCGTCACGCTGGAGGAGACGGTCACCGGCCTGGCGCACGTGGAGGTCCCCGGCCGGATGGAGCGGGTGTACCTGGGCCAGGACTTCACCGCCGTCGTCGACTACGCGCACAAGCCGGCCGCGGTGGCGCAGGCGCTGGACGCCCTGCGCGCCCGCACCGAGGGCCGGATCATCACCGTCCTCGGCTGCGGCGGCGACCGGGACACCGCGAAGCGCCCGATGATGGGCGAGGCCGCGGCCAAGCGCAGCGAGGTCCTCATCGTCACCGACGACAACCCGCGGTCGGAGGACCCGGCCGCGATCCGCGCCGCGATGCTGACCGGGGCCCGCGCGGCCGGTCACGACGCGGGCGAGGTGCTGGAGATCGGCGACCGGCGCGAGGCGATCGTCAAGGCCGTCGAGCTCGCCGGGCCCGGGGACGTCGTGTTGATCGCGGGGAAGGGCCACGAGACCGGCCAGGAGGCCGCGGGCGTCGTGCACCCCTTCTCCGACCGCGACGAGCTGGCGGCGGCGATCCGGCGCCGGCTCGAAGAGAACCAGGAGACCCGTTGATCCCGCTGACCCTGGAGCAGATCGCCGCCGTCACCGGCGGGCGGCTGCACCGCACCGACGGACGCGAGACGGTCACCGGCAGCGTCGAGTTCGACTCGCGCCGCCTCACCCCGGGCGGGCTGTTCGTGGCCCTGCCCGGCGAGAAGGTCGACGGGCACGCCTTCGCCGCCAAGGCGGTGGAGAGCGGCGCCGCCGGCGTGCTGGCCGCGCGCGAGGTCGACGCCCCCGCGGTGATCGTGCCGCCGCTGCCGCCCGGCCAGGCGCACGAGCGCGCGCTCGCGCTGACCGGCGACAAGGACGGCTCCGGCGCCGCCGTGCTGGCCGCGCTGGCCAAGCTGGCCCGGCACGTGGTGATCGAGCTGTCCCGCGGCGGGCTCACCGTCGTCGGGGTCACCGGCTCCTCGGGCAAGACCTCCACCAAGGACCTCATCGCGCAGCTGCTCGAGCCGATGGGCGAGACCGTCGCGCCGCCCGGGTCGTTCAACAACGAGCTGGGCCACCCGTGGACCGCCCTGCGCGCCGACGAGCGCACCCGGCACCTGGTGCTGGAGATGTCCGCCCGCGGCCCCGGCCACATCGCGCACCTCGCCGAGATCGCCCCGCCGCGCATCGGCGCCGTGCTGAACGTGGGCAGCGCCCACGTCGGCGAGTTCGGCTCGCGCGAGGCCATCGCCAAGACCAAGGGCGAACTGGTCGAGGCGCTGCCGTCGGCGGACGAGGGCGGCATCGCGGTGCTCAACCTGGACGATCCGCTGGTCTCTGCGATGGCGAGCCGCACGACGGCCCGCGTCGTCGGCGTGGGCGAGCACCCGGACGCGCAGGTGCGCGCCGAGGACATCACCCTCGACGAGCAGGCCCGCGCCTCCTTCCGGCTCATCACCCCGGCCGGGGAGGCGCCGGTGACGCTGTCGCTGTACGGCGAGCACCACGTCGGCAACGCGCTCACGGCCGCCGCGATCGCGCTGGAACTGGGCGCCACCGTGGAAGAGGTCGCGCAGCGCCTGTCGGCCGCCCAGCGCCGCTCGGCGCGCCGCATGGAGGTCACCACCAGGGCCGACGGCGTCGTGGTCATGAACGACTCCTACAACGCCAACCCCGAGTCGATGCGTGCCGCGCTCAAGACACTGGCCTCGGCCAGCCGCGGCAGGCGGTCTTGGGCGGTCCTCGGTGTGATGGGCGAACTCGGTGCCGATAGCGTGTCCGCGCACGACGAGATCGGCCGCCTCGCGGTCCGGCTCAACATCAGCAGGCTCGTGGTGGTCGGAGACGAGGCCGCCGCGATGCACCAGGGCGCCAGCCACGAGGGTTCGTGGGGTGAGGAGTCCGTGCTGGTGCCCGACGCCGCCGCCGCGATCGACCTCCTGCGCGAGCAGCTGGAACCCGGTGACGTCGTGCTCGTGAAGGCTTCGAAGGTCGCCGAGCTCTGGCTCGTCGCTGACGCACTGCTCAAGGAAGGTGTTGCGTGATCAGCATTCTGATCGCGGCCGCGATCGGTCTCCTGGTCTCCATCCTGCTCACGCCCTACCTCATCCGGGTCTTCTCCCGGCAGGGCTTCGGCCAGGAGATCCGCGAGGAGGGCCCGCAGGGCCACAAGTCCAAGCGCGGCACGCCCACGATGGGCGGGGTCGCGATCATCATCGCGATGGTGGTCGGCTACTTCGCCGCGCACCTGATGAACTGGATCGGCTCCGGCAGCTCCGCGAACGACGGCCCGTCCGCGTCCGGCCTGCTGGTGCTGTTCCTCGCGGTCGGCCTCGGCGTGGTGGGGTTCCTCGACGACTTCATCAAGATCCGCAAGCAGCGCAACCTGGGGCTGAACAAGACCGCGAAGCTGGTCGGCCAGCTCGTGGTCGCGGTCGCCTTCGGCATCCTGGCGCTGCAGTTCGCCGACCGCTACGGCCTCACCCCGGCCTCGCGGAACCTCAGCTACGTGCGTGACCTCGCGCTGATCACCTTCCCCGCGGTGATCTTCGTGATCTTCTGCTACGTGGTCATCTCCGGCTGGTCGAACGCGGTGAACTTCACCGACGGCCTGGACGGCCTGGCAGGCGGCACCTCGGCGATGGTGCTGGCCACCTACGTGGTGATCGCGTTCTGGCAGGCCCGCCTGTCCTGCGTGGTGACCCCGCAGGCCGCCTGCTACGACGTGCGCGACCCGCTGGACCTCGCCGTGGTCGCGGCCGCCGCGGCTGGCGCCTGCGTCGGCTTCCTGTGGTGGAACGCCGCGCCCGCGAAGATCTTCATGGGGGACACTGGTTCGCTGGCGCTGGGTGGCCTGGTCGCCGGACTGTCCATCACCACCCGCACCGAGCTGCTCGCCATCGTCATCGGCGGCCTGTTCATGGTCGAGATGATCTCGGTGGTGCTGCAGATCGCGGTGTTCCGCACGACGCGCCGCCGCCTGTTCCGGATGGCCCCGTTCCACCACCACTTCGAGCTGGCCGGCTGGGCCGAAACCACGGTGATCATCCGGTTCTGGCTGCTCGCCGCCATCTGCTGCATGTTCGGCCTCGGCCTGTTCTACTCCGAGCAGCTGGGCGCGGGAGGCTAGTCGTGTTCGCCGGACGCAACGTGCTCGTCGCCGGCGCCGGGGTCACCGGACGATCGGCCGTGCGGGCCCTGACCGAGCGTGGCGCCCGGGTCACGGTCACCGACGGCAACGCCGAGCGGCTGGCCGAACTGGAGGGCCTGGGCGCCGAACTGGCCCCGGGCCTCACCGAACCGCCCGCGGGCACCGACCTGGTGGTCACCAGCCCCGGATGGCGCCCGAGCGCGCCGCTGCTGGTCGCCTCGGCCGCGGCGGGCATCGAGGTGATCGGCGACGTCGAGCTGGCCTGGCGCGCCTCGCGGGACCTGCCGAACCCGGCCGCCTGGCTCGCGGTCACCGGCACCAACGGCAAGACCACCACGGTCGGCATGCTGGAGTCGATGCTGCGCGCCGGCGGGGTGCACGCGCTGGCCTGCGGCAACATCGGCCTGCCGGTGCTGGACGCGGTGTTCGAAGGCTACGAGGCGCTGGCGGTGGAGCTGTCCAGCTTCCAGCTGCACTGGTCCTCGACGCTGGCCCCGCACGCCTCGGTGGTGCTCAACCTCGCCGAGGACCACCTGGACTGGCACGGCACGATGGAGTCCTACGCCGCCGCGAAGGGCACCATCCACGCCCACTCGAACGTCGTCGTGCACAACGCCGACGACCCGTGGTCGGTGCGGCTGGCCGGCGAGTACGCCCCCGCCGGGGCGAAGCGCGTCGGGTTCCGGCTGGACACCCCGCGGCCGGGCGAGCTGGGCCTGGTCGAGGACCTGCTGATCGACCGCGCCTACGGCCCGGACCCGCAGCACTCCGCCGACGAGCTGATCTCGGTGAGCGAGGTGCGCCCGGCCGGCCCGCACAACCTCGCCAACGCCCTCGCCGCGGCCGCGCTGGCCCGCGCCTACGGCATCGACCCCGCCGGGGTCGCCAAGGGCCTGCGCGAGTTCCAGCCGGGTGCGCACCGCGCCGTCGAGGTGGGCGAGTTCGGCGGGGTCCGCTACGTCAACGACTCCAAGGCCACCAACCCGCACGCTGCCGCCGGGTCCCTGCTCGCGCACTCCAGCGTGGTGTGGATCGCGGGCGGGCAGCTCAAGGGCGCCGCGGTCGACGAACTGGTCGAGGTGGTCGCCGGACGGCTGCGCGGGGTCGTGCTGATGGGCGCCGACGCCCCGGTGATCGCGGCCGCTCTCGCGCGACACGCGCCGGATGTCCCCGTCCACCGGGTCGCCTCGGGTGACGATGGGGCCATGAACGAGGCGGTCTCGGTGGCCAGCGACCTGGCCCGGCCCGGTGACGTGGTGCTGCTGGCGCCCGCCGGGGCGTCCCTGGACATGTTCCGCAACTACGCCCATCGGGGTGACGCCTTCGCCGACGCGGTCCTGGCCCGTGCGACGGGGTCTGCCGATGACGGTCGTTGAGGACAAGGAGCAGGACAGCGCGCCGCGCAGACGGGACCGGGGCGACCGGCAGAGCCCGGCGCGCGCCACGTTCACCGCGCTGACCGCGTGGCTGTCGCGCCCGCTGGCCGATTTCCACCTGGTGCTGGCGCTGACCGGCCTGCTGACGTCGATCGGCATCGTGATGGTGCTGTCGGCGTCCTCGGTGGCCTCGGTCGACCCGGACACCGGCTCCGGCGTGTACGCGCTGTTCAAGAAGCACCTGATCTTCGTGCTCACCGGGTCGGTCGTGTTCTGGGTGGCGCTGCGGATGCCGCTGAAGCGGACCCGCGCGCTGTCCTCGATGGCCGTGCTGGTGTGCCTGGTGATGCTGGCGCTGGTGCTGACGCCGCTCGGTTCGGCCGGCGGCGGCGCCCAGCGGTGGTTCGTGGTGGGCGGCTTCTCGGTGCAGCCGGTCGAGTTCACCAAGGTCGCCTTCGCCCTGTGGGGCGCGCACGTGCTGGTCACCAAGTACCACGTGCTGCACCAGTGGCGGCACCTGATGGTGCCGGTGGTGCCGGTCGCGCTGCTGATGTTCGCGCTGGTCATGGCGCAGCCCAACCTGTCCGGCACGATCACGCTCGGCGTGGTGCTGATGTCGCTGCTGTGGTTCGCCGGCGCGCCCAAGCGGCTGTTCGCGGTGATCCTCGCCGGCGGCATCGCCGGTGCGGTGGTGCTGGCGCTGACCGCGTCCTACCGCATGTCGCGGGTCATGTCGTTCCTGTCGCCGGGCTCGGACACCAGCGGCGCCGCCTACCAGGCCACGCAGGCCAAGTACGCGCTGGCCGACGGCGGCCTGTTCGGCAAGGGCCTCGGGCAGGGGCCGTCGAAGTGGTCCTACCTGCCCAACGTGCAGAACGACTTCATCTTCGCGGTGATCGGCGAGGAACTCGGGTTCATCGGCTGCATCGTGGTCATCGGCCTGTTCGTCGGGCTCGCGATCGTGGGCCTGCGCATCGCCATGCGTAACCTGGACCCGTGGATCCGGATCACCGCCGGCACGCTGACGGTGTTCACGGTGTCGCAGGCCGGGATCAACATCGGCTACGTGGTCGGGCTGCTGCCCGTCACCGGCGTGACGCTGCCGCTGATCTCGGCGGGCGGCACGTCGATCTGGGTCACCATGTTCCTGATGGGCCTGCTGGCCAACGCCGCACGGCACGAGCCGGAGTCGGTGGCGGCGCTGCGGTCGCAGGGGCCGGGCAAGTTCGGCCGTCTCCTGCGCCTGCCCGCCCCCGAGGTCTACCGGCCGCCGGCGCGGCGGCGGGGGAGCGGCCGTCCGGCACCCCGCGGTGACCGGCCCTCGGCCCGCGGGGCACGATCGGCGCAGGCGCCCGAGCGCCGGCGGTCGACGCCGGCCAGACGGGGAAGTTCAGTGCGGAGAGGGACGTAGGAGCAAGTGAGCAAGGCGGTTACCGGCGTGGCTCCCACCGTGGTGGTGGCGGGCGGCGGCACGGCCGGACACATCGAACCCGCGCTGGCGCTGGCCGACGCCGTGCGGCGGCTGCGGCCGGACGCCACGGTGGTCGCACTCGGCACGTCCCGCGGGCTGGAGAACAAGCTGGTCCCGGCGCGCGGCTACCCGCTGGAGCTGATCCCGCCGGTGCCGCTGCCGCGCAAGCCGACCACCGATCTGCTGCGGCTGCCGCTGAAGATCCGGGACTCGGTGAAGCAGACGCGCGAGGTGCTGGACCGGGTCGGCGCGGACGTCGTGGTCGGGTTCGGTGGCTACGTGTCGCTGCCGGCGTACTTCGCCGCGCGCGGCCGGGTGCCGATCGTGGTGCACGAGGCCAACCAGTCGCCGGGCCTGGCGAACCGGGTCGGCGCGCGCTTCGCGAAGCGGGTCGCGGTCGCGGTGCCGGGCACGCCGCTGCCGGGCGCCGAGGTCGTCGGCATCCCGCTGCGGCGGTCGATCACCTCGCTGGACCGGGCGGCGCTGCGGGCCGAGGCCCGCGCGCACTTCGGGCTCGACCCGGACGCGCCGACGCTGCTGGTGTTCGGCGGTTCGCAGGGCGCCCAGTCGATCAACAACGCGGTGTCCGGCGCGGCCAAGGAGCTGGCCGAGGCCGGGATCGGCGTGCTGCACGCGCACGGGCCGAAGAACAGCCTGGTGGTGCAGGAGTTCCCGGGCCGCCCGCCGTACGTGCCGGTGCCCTACCTGGAGCGGATGGACCTGGCCTACGCCGCGGCCGACGTGGTGCTGTGCCGGTCCGGCGCGATGACCGCGGCCGAGGTGTCCGCGGTCGGGCTGCCCGCGGTGTTCGTGCCGCTGCCGCACGGCAACGGCGAGCAGGCGATCAACGCCAGGCCCGCGGTGGACGCCGGCGCGGCGCTGCTGGTGCCCGACGCCGACCTGACCCCGGCGAAGGTGGCCGAGCTGGTCGTCCCGCTGGTCACCGACGCCGCCCGGGTCGCGGAGATGAGCTCGGCGGCGGTCGGGCTCGGCCACCGCGAGGCCGACGAGGTGCTGGCGCGGATCGTCCTGGAGGTGTGCGGAAAGTGAGCGACGTTCCCGCCGAGCTGAGCCGGGCCCACCTGATCGGGATCGGCGGCGCCGGCATGAGCGGCATCGCACGGATCCTGCTGGCGCGCGGCGCCCGCGTGTCCGGCTCGGACGCGAAGGACTCCCGGGCGTTCCTGACGCTGCGCGCGCAGGGCGCCGAGATCGGCATCGGGCAGCGCCCGGAGAACCTGGACGCGCTGCCCGGCGGCCCGTCCGCGGTGGTCGTGTCGACGGCCATCAAGGAGAGCAACCCGGAGCTGGTGGCCGCCCGCGAGCGCGGCATCCCCGTGCTGCACCGCGCCCAGGCGCTAGCGCTGCTGATGGCCGGGCACCGGGTCGCCTGCATCGCGGGCACGCACGGCAAGACCTCGACCACGTCGATGCTCACCGTGGCGCTGCAGCACTGCCGGCTGGACCCGTCGTTCGCGATCGGCGGCGACCTCAACGAGTCCGGCGCCAACGCCCACCACGGCGAGGGCGGGCTGTTCGTCGCCGAGGCCGACGAGAGCGACGGGTCGTTCCTGAGCTACTCGCCGTCGGTGGCGGTGGTGACGAACGTCGAGCCGGACCACCTGGACCACCACGGCACCGCCGAGGCCTACACCGCCGTCTTCACGCAGTTCACCCGCCGGATCGAGCCGGGCGGCCTGCTGGTCGTGTGCGCCGACGACGAGGCCGCGAACGCGCTGGGCGACCACGCGGCGGCCGCGGGCGTGCGGGTGCGCCGCTACGGCCGGTCGGTGACGGACCCCGGCGACGCGAAGGTGCTGGACTACCGGCCCGCCGACGGCGGCGGGATCATCCGGATCGCGCTGGACGGCGCCGAGACCGACGTGCGGGTCGCGGTGCCGGGCGAGCACATGGCCTTCAACGCCGTGGCCGCGCTGCTGGCCGGGCTGGAGCTGGGCGCGCCGCTGGACGGGCTGGCCGAGGGGCTGGCCGCGTTCGGCGGGGTGCGGCGCCGGTTCGAGTTCAAGGGCCGCGCGGGCGACGTGCGGGTCTACGACGACTACGCCCACCACCCCACGGAGGTCGCGGCGCAGCTGCGCGCGGTGCGGCACGCCGCCGGGAACGGTCGCGTGGTCGTGGTGTTCCAGCCGCACCTGTACTCGCGCACGAAGCTGTTCGCCGCGGAGTTCGCCGAGGCGCTGGGGCTGGCCGACGAGGTCGTGCTGCTGGACGTCTACGGCGCGCGGGAGGAGCCGGAGCCGGGCGTCAGCGGCGCGCTGATCGCGGAGCAGATCACCGGCGCCGGGGTGCACTACGAGCCGGCGTTCGACCGGGCCGTGGCGCTGGCCGCGGACCTCGTCAAGCCCGGCGACCTGCTGGTCACCATGGGGGCGGGCGACGTGACGCAGCTGGGGTCGGAGATCCTGGCGGAGCTGGACCGGCGGGCCGGGGGCTAGGTGGCGACGCGAGCGCGGAGCGAGGAGCGCAGCAGGCCGTCCACGCGGCGGTCGTCGTCGGCGGTGCGCAGCCGCCGGGGACGGCGCCCGCTGACGGCGCGGCGGCGCACCGGCACGGGCGTCTCGCGGCGCCGCGCGCTGCGGCGCCGCTGGGTGGCGCTGCTGACCGTGCTGACGGTGGCCGGGCTCGCCTACGTCGTGTTGTTCACGTCGCTGCTGGGCGTCCGGTCGGTGGAGGTCCACGGCGCGAACAGCGTGCCGGGGGACCAGATCCTGGCCGCCGCCGCGGTGCCCGACCTGAAGCCGATGCTGTTGCTGGACACCGACGAGATCGCCGCCCGCGTGACGGCGATCCCCGGGGTGGCCACTGTGGACGTCTCCAGGTCGTGGCCGTCCACTGTGGACATCACGGTGACGGAGCGGACGCCGATCGGCTTCACCGCGGCGGCCGACGGGTTCCACCTGGTCGATTCCGGCGGCCTGGACTACAAGACGGTGCAGAACAAGCCGGACGGCCTGCCGGAGGTGCAGGTGGCGGCGGTGGCCCCGGACGATCCGCTGACGCGCTCGGTGGTGGCGGTGCTCGCGACCGTGCCGCAACCGCTGAAGGGGCAGATCACGGTCGTGCGGGCCAAAACCCCGGGCGGCGTGGAGTTCACGCTGGCCAGCGGCAAGACGGTCCGCTGGGGGAACGCGGAGAAGGCGGAGCGCAAGGCGCAGGTGCTCAACGTGCTGCTGACCCGCGAGGGGCAGGTCTACGACGTCGCGAGCCCCGAGCTGCCGACCGTCTCCTGAGGACGGAGACGGCCGGCCGGGATCGCTCAGTCGAGCGCCGCGTCCAGCGTGATCGTCGTGCCGGCCAGCGCCTTCGACACCGGGCAGGTCTGCTCGGCCGTCTTCGCCAGCTCGGCGAACTTCGCCGCGTCCACGCCGGGGACGGTGGCGCGCAGGGTGATCGCGATGCCGCTGATCTCGAAGCCGCCGCCCGCGGCCGGGCCGAGCGTGACCTCGGCGCTCACGTCGATGGACTCGGCGCGCAGGTTCTGCGACTCCAGCACGCCGGACAGGTTCATCGCCAGGCACGACGAGTGCGCGGCGGCGATGAGCTCCTCCGGGCTGGTCTGACCCTCCGGATTGCCGGCGCGGGTCGGGAACGACACGTCGAACTGGCCCGCGTTCGACGAGTCGAGCGTGACGTGGCCCTTGCCGTTCTGCAGGCCGCCTTCCCAGTGGGTGGTGGCGTCGCGACTGGGCATGGTGTTCCCCTTCCATCGGTGTGAAGATCCTTCCGCCATCGAACATAGCGCGCAATTCAATTGCGCGCAACACATCCATTGTGGAAGGCTGTGGGTCATGATCAGAACGGAGCCGGCCTTCGACGGCGGCGAGCGCGAGCAACTCGGCGCGTTCCTGGATTTCCTGCGCGAGGCCGTCGTGCTCAAGTGCGCGGGCCTGACCGACGAGCAGGCCCGCCGCAGCCTCGTGCCGAGCGAGCTGACCACGATCGCCGGCCTGGTGAGCCACCTGACCTATGTGGAGCACCACTGGTTCGAGGTGGTCCTCGCCGGCCGTCCCAGCCGGTGGGACGAGAAGCTGGCCGCCGACCGCGACGCGGACTTCCGCGAGGCGCTCACGATCCCGCTGGCGGACCTGGTGGACGCCTACCGCGCGCAGTGCGCGGTCAGCCGCGAGATCGCCGCCGGGATGGCGCCGGAGACCCTCGTGTCCTTCCGGGACGGCTCGATCAACCTGCGTTACGTGCTGATCCACATGGTGGAGGAGACCGGGCGGCACGCCGGGCACCTGGACCTGCTGCGTGAGCTGACCGACGGCCGGGCCGGCGAATGACGCGTCCGGCGCGGTGATTTTGCAACGCCACGGCCGACACGCGGCGTGGCTACTGGATTCCGGTTCGCCGGATCCCTACCTTCGGCGGACGGAGCGGGGAGTTGACATAACTCTGAACCTTGAGTTTAGGTTGAGGGTTTTCGCTCCCGGTGAGCGGTACGAGGAATTCACGATAGGAAGGCGGACCCGATGACGCCCCCGCACAACTACCTCGCGGTGATCAAGGTCGTCGGCATCGGCGGAGGCGGCGTGAACGCCGTCAACCGCATGATCGAGGTCGGCCTCAAGGGTGTCGAGTTCATCGCGATCAACACGGACGCGCAGGCGCTGCTGATGTCCGACGCCGATGTCAAGCTCGACATCGGCCGCGAGCTGACCCGCGGCCTTGGCGCCGGCGCCAACCCCGAGGTGGGGCACAAGGCCGCCGAGGACCACCGCGAGGAGATCGAGGAGGTGCTCAAGGGCGCCGACATGGTCTTCGTGACCGCGGGCGAGGGCGGTGGCACCGGCACCGGCGGCGCGCCGGTGGTCGCCTCGATCGCGCGCAAGCTCGGCGCGCTCACGATCGGCGTGGTGACCCGGCCGTTCACCTTCGAGGGCAAGCGCCGCGGCAAGCAGGCCGAGGACGGGATCCAGGCGCTGCGCAACGAGTGCGACACCCTCATCGTCATCCCCAACGACCGGCTGCTGCAGCTCGGCGACATCGGCGTCAGCCTGATGGACGCGTTCCGCTCCGCCGACGAGGTCCTGCTCTCCGGTGTCCAGGGCATCACCGACCTGATCACCACGCCGGGTCTGATCAACCTGGACTTCGCCGACGTGAAGAGCGTGATGTCCGGCGCGGGCAGCGCGCTGATGGGCATCGGCTCCGCCCGCGGCGAGGGCCGCGCGGTGCAGGCCGCGGAGAAGGCGATCAACTCGCCGCTGCTGGAGGCCTCGATGGAGGGCGCGCACGGCGCGCTGCTGTCCATCGCCGGTGGCTCCGACCTCGGCCTGTTCGAGATCAACGAGGCCGCCTCGCTGGTGCAGGAGGCCGCGCACCCCGAGGCGAACATCATCTTCGGGACGATCATCGACGACTCCCTCGGCGACGAGGTGCGCGTGACGGTGATCGCGGCCGGGTTCGACTCCGGCTCGCCCACCCACAAGAAGCTCGAGCCGCCCGCGGTGGGCACCCGCTCGACGACGGCCTCCGCCGAGGCCGGGCAGGTCCGCCAGCCTGCGCCCGCGGCGTCGGCGCAGCCCCCGGCGCCGCCGGCGGGTGGCGGCTTCCCGGTGACGCCGCCGCGGACGCCGCCGTCGGGCACCAACTACGGCACGCCGCCCAGCGGGCTTCCGCAGGCCGGTGGCGGCAGCCGCAGCTACCCGGCGCCGCGCACGAGCACCAGCCAGGGCAGCCTGCCCAGCCGGGCCGTCCCGGTGACCGACGACCCGTCCGACGACGACGTGGACGTCCCGCCGTTCATGCGGCGCTGACCCCGCGCCGGGCCTGACCCGCGGTCAGGCCCGGTGGTGCTGTTCGAGTTCGTCGATGGCGCGGGACAGCGTCCAGCGTTCGTCCTCGGACAGCTCCCACGGCAGGTGGTCCCGCAGCGCGGCGTCGAGCCGCTCGGCGACCACGACCTCCAGGATGTCCGGCACCCCGGCGCCCATCAGCAGCTCGGCCAGCGGCACCGACCAGTGGGGGTGCGGGAACCGCGCCGCGTGGCGGCTCGCCCGCGCCGCCTGCCAGATCCGCCGCGTCGCCTCGGGTCCGTCGAACCGGACGGCGTCCTGCAGCAGCCGGCACCAGCCGAGGTCGGAGACCTCCATCGCCCCGCTGAACTCACCCCACAGGTCGGCCTCGCCGATCTCGCGGAACAACACCAGCGCTCCGGCGCGGTCGCCCGCCGCGTAGCGCGCGTCGGCCTCGTCGAGCTTCGCCTTGAGCCGCCCGCTCGCGGTCGTGCCGTGCTCGGCGAGGTACTCCTCGTGGTCGCGGGCGAGGTGGGCGACGTCCGGCACCCGGAAGGTGACGTCCCACAGGCCCTCCGCCTCCTCTTCCGGGACGCCGTGTTCCAGCGCTTCCTCCAGCAGGGCGATCGCGCGGTCGTTGTGCTCGTCCATCTCGCCGGGCCCGAGGAACTCGATGTCGTCCAGGTGCCCGTAGGCCCCGGCGAGCGCGAACGCGCCCCGTACCGCGGGATCCACCTCGTCCAGGCGCTCGTCCACGGCTTCGGCGATCCGGGTCCACTTCTCCCGGCCGGGCGGGGCGAACAGCGCGGCCAGGTCCGGCGGCAGCTGCCCGGAGGTGGCCAGTGCGCGGACGCTCGGGGGCACGGGTGGCATGTCCATGGCGGTGAGACCGGCCGAGCACCGCGTCCGGTTCCCAGTAGGCTCAGGGGAAACCAGGCGAGTGGAGGTAGTGGGACTTGCGCATCCGTCGGGTGGTCACGACCAGGGCGGGTGGCGTTTCGGCGCCGCCGTACGACACGTTCAACCTCGGCGACCACGTCGGTGACGACCCGGCCGCGGTCGAGGCCAACCGCAAGCGGCTCGGCACCGAGCTGGGTGTGGAGCGGGTGGCCTGGATGGAGCAGGTGCACGGCCGCACGGTCACCGTCGTCGACGGCAGCGAGACCGCGCCCGCCGAGGCCACCGACGCGCTCGTGACGAAGACCCCCGGCCTGCCCGTCGCCGTGCTCGTCGCGGACTGCGTGCCGGTGCTGCTGGGCGATCCGGAGACCGGCGTGGTGGGCGCGGTGCACGCCGGCCGTGTCGGCGCGCGCGTCGGGGTGCTGCCCGCCGCGCTCGAGGTGATGGTCGAAGCCGGCGCCGAGATGGGCCGCATCGAGGTGCTGCTCGGCCCGGCGATCTGCGGCGAGTGCTACGAGGTGCCCGCCGAGATGGCCGCCGACGTGGACAAGCACCTGCCCGGCAGCGCGACCCGCACCCGCGCCGGCAAGCCGGGGCTGGACCTGCGCGCCGGGCTGTGGCGCCAGCTCGCCGAGGCCGGCGTCGGCAAGGTCGGCGTCGACCCGCGCTGCACGGCCGAGGACCCGACCCTGTTCAGCTACCGGCGCGACGGCACCACCGGTCGCATCGCCGCGCTGACCTGGGCCGAGCCGGAATGAGCGACGAGCAGCGCCGGGAGGAGATCGCCAAGGCCCTCGAAGCCGTGGAGGCGCGCGTCGCCGACGCGTGCGCGGCGGCCGGGCGGCCGTGCGGCGCGAGGGTCAGGAGCATGTCGCCATCCAGCTTCCACGGAGGGCTGC
>NZ_JBEXTX010000114.1:0-24670 GCF_040614175.1 Amycolatopsis sp. NPDC006131 | reverse complement strand
GGGGGGTGGCGTTCTACTTGGGGGGGGGGGCGGGGGGGGGGGGGGCGGGGGGGCGGGGGGGGCCGCGCGCCGGTGCAGGGGACGGTGCGCACGAAAGCGGTGGGGCTGCGGCTCGGGTTCTCCGGCGACGAATTCGGCTACGCGCTCGACTTCGGGTTACCGGTGCCGTCGAAGGATCCGCTGCGGCCCACCCTGTTCAACCTCGACCCGGAGTTCAAACGGGAGTGTCTGTGGCGCGGGCCGGTGCTGCGGCCGTCGGCGTTGCTCGCCGACCGGGCGGGTCCGGCGGTGCGCGTGCGGGACGACTCGGGCGCGTGGGCGGCGAGTTCGCGCATCGGACTGACCGACAGCATGCTGAGCGAACTCGCCGATCCGTGGGCCTGCCCGGAGCTGCTGGTGGTGCGGGAACGGCTGCGGTCGTGGCGGTTCTACGACCAGTTCCGCACCGACGCCGGCGCGCCCGCGCGGCAGGACCGGATCGGCACCCGCACCCCGGTGCTCGACCACGACGGCGGCGACCTGGCCGCGGCGCTGCGGACGATCCAGGAGTTCGGCGACGACGAAGCCCTGGCCGAGGCGGTGTCCGACGCTTTCCCGCGGTCGCGAGTGGAGGTCGAGGCGGTCGACGGGTTGCTGCGGCTGCGGTTCCACCAGCACGGGTTGCTGCGCCCGCTGGGGGCGGCGGAGTTGTCGGACGGGACGTTGCGCTACCTGTTGTGGGTGGCGGCGTTGCTGAGTCCCCGGCCGCCGGAACTGCTGGTGCTGAACGAACCCGAGACGAGCCTGCACCCGGACCTGTTGCCTGCGCTCGCCGCGCTGATCGCCAAGGCACGCACGCAGCTCATCGTGGTGTCGCACGCGCGGCCGCTGGTGCACGCGTTGTCGGCGATCGCGCCGGAGGCCGCGGTGCTGGAGCTGGAAAAGGAGTTCGGCGCGACGGTCCTCGCCGGGCAGGGCAGGTTGGACCGGCCCGCCTGGCACTGGCCGAAGCGGTGAGCCCCGCGGTGAGCCCCGCGGTGAGCCGGCTGCGGAGCGCGGGGCCGCCGGTCAGTCGTCGTCGCCGCCGGTGACGTTGCCGACGCTCGTCGGGACGCCCTTGATCATGTCGATGATCGTCTTGCCTGCCAGGCCGCGGTAGCCGAACCACGGGTCCGTCATGTACTTGATGGCCTGCTCGAACTTCGCGGCGCCCTCTTCGCCGAACAGCTTGCCCAGCTGGGCGACCGAGAAGTTGCTGATCTTGTCGAACTTGGCCAGCGTCTCGGGCGTGACGCCCTCGATCTTGGCCAGCTCGTTCTTGATGGCCTGCGACATCTGCTCGGACAACCGGTGGTGCGTGGGATCCGGGGTCGACTGGTTGCCGCCCGGTGTGTTGTCGCCGGGCTGGTTGTTGGTGCCCGGCTGGTTGTTGCCCGCTTGGTTGTTGCCCGACTGGTTGTTGCCTGACTGGTTCGAACCGCCGGGCTGGGACTGATCCATGGGCTTCGGCGAACCGGGCGCGTTGTCGGTTGGCTTCGGCGAACCGGGCGCATTGTCCGTCGGCTTCGGCGAGCCAGGCGCATTGTCCGTCGGCTTCGGCGAACCGGGCGCATTGTCCGTCGGCTTCGGCGAAGCCGTGGCAGAGGTGTCCAGCTTCGGCGGCACGGGTACCGGCTGCACATCCGCAGGCTTGGGCGCCGGAGCGGGATCGTTGAGCTTCGGCCCACCCGACACCGGCGAGGGCGGTGGGTCAGCAGGCTTCGGTGCGGCGGACGAAGTCGTGACCGCATCGTCCAGCTTCGGCCCACTGGACACCGGCGGCACATCCGCCGGCTTCGGCACCGGAGCCGGGGTCGGCAACGGATCGTTCAGCTTCGGCCCACCCGACACCGGCGAGGGCGGTGGGTCAGCAGGCTTCGGTGCGGCGGACGAAGTCGTGACCGCATCGTCCAGCTTCGGCCCACTGGACACCGGCGGCACATCCGCCGGCTTCGGCACCGGAGCCGGGGTCGGCAACGGATCGTTCAGCTTCGGCCCACCCGACACGGCCGCCGTATCCGCAGGCTTCGGCCCCACAACCGGAGCCGCCGGCGGATCATTCAACTTCGGCCCACCCGACACCGGAGCAGCATCCGCAGGCTTCGGCCCCACAACCGGAGCCGGCGGCGGGTCGTTCAGCTTCGGCCCATTCGACACCGGCGCACCGGTGTTGGCCGGCGCCGGCCCGCTCGAACCGGGCTTCACCGACGGCGGCTTGGCGCCCGCGAGGTCGTCACCGGCCTTGCCGAGCTTGCTCAGCGACGCGCCCAGATCCACCAGCTTCCTGGTCAGCTCGGCGATCTTCGCGCCGATCTTGCCCAGCGCGGTGGCCACCATGCCGATCGTCGTCCCGATGAAGAACACGATCGACGCGCCGAACGTCACCGGCGCCAGCGCCGCCGCGATCAGCGCCCCCTTGATGATCGTCGCGAGCAGCATGGCGATCAGGTCGCGCGCGATGCCGCGGAAGGCGCCGACCAGACCGCCTGCGACCTTCATCGACTTCCCGGCGTTCTCCAGGTAACCGCCGATTGCGTTGAGCTGGTCGGTCACCGCTTCCATGCTCTTGCGGAACTGGTCGGCTCCCTCACCGGTCCAGCTCTCCATCAGCGTCGCGAGCTTGGTCTGGTGGTCCTGCGCCCACTGCTCGAGCTTTTCCTTCTCGGCCTTGACCGCTTTCTCGGCCGCCGCGATGCCCTCGGGGTCGCCCCACATGATGTCCAGCGGCCACCGCAGCACCGAGATGTGCTCGATCAGCCAGCCGATCCCGGCGGTCAGCAGGCTGCCGATCGGGTCGAGCGCGAGACCCAGCGTCTCCAGCGCGAGACCGGCCGAGCCGATGCCGATCGCGACCTTGTCGTTCTCCTTGACGGCCTCGTTCAGGCTGACCGCGGCGTCGAAGAACCCGGCGCCGGTCTGCCACTTCTCGGCCATGTGCAGGCCGACGTCCCCGGGCTTGTACTCGCTCATGCCTTGAACCCCAGCAGTCCGGCGGCCGTCTCGGAGTCGTGCGCGTCGTAGGCCTTCGCGGCCTCGCGCACGTTGTCGGCGAACTCGGTGATCGTGCCCGAGTACTTGTTGAGCTGGTCTTCGGCCTTGCCGCACCACAACGTGACGCCGGCGCCGAAGATCTGCCCGACCATCCCGAAGATGCCGATGTCGCCGACGCACCCGCCGACCACCCCGGCGGTGCCCTTCAGGTTCTCCGTCAACTGGTCGAGGTGCTGGCCGAACGACACCAGCGGAGCCGAATCGACCTCGAAACCGGAACCGCTCACCACGGCCTCATCTCGTCGTCGTCATCCGCCGGGGACGCCGGGCGCGGCCGCCGCGGCGCGGGACGCTGCTGCACCGGAGACACCGGCGGAACCGACGGCGGAGGCGGCGGTGCCGCTTCCGCCTCGGGCTCGGCGAAGTCCTCCAGCTCGTCCTCGACCGGCGGCAGGAAACTCCTGATCACCTCGGCGGACTCGCCGTCGCCCGCGATCGCGGTGAACGAGTCGGACATGGCGCGCGCGGCCTGCCGCTGACCTTCCCGCACGGCCTGCATGATCGCGGCGGTGAGCCGCGCCGGGCCGAGATCGCAAGCGCGGTGCCCGAGTTCGAGGCTTTGCAGCGCACCGTTCGGCGCGATCGTCACGGTCACCGAACCGTCCTTCGACCGCACCGTCGCCGACGCCTCGCCGAGCGCGTCCTGCAGCGCCGCGGCCTTCTGCTGCATCTCCCGCACCTGCTGTTCGAGCAAGTGCTGGAAGTCCTCCCCCGGCCTCAGATTCGGCTGCATCCTGCTCCCCTGCGCGTGTATCCGGTGATCAACGCGCAGGCTACCGCAGCGATCGTGAGGTTCCGCCCGGATGCGGCGAACTCCCCGGGAACCTTTCCCGAACGGGCGAGGAGGTCAGTCGCGGACCGGTCCGGTGACCGGGTCGAGGTGGTAGGACCGCATGACCCGGCCACCGCTGCGGTAGACGTGGATGCTGATCGCCGGGTCCGGGCCGTCGTTGCGCACCTGGTGCACGTATCCCGGCCCGAAGACCCGCGACTGCCCCGCCGACAACGCGTGCACCTCGGTCACCCCGCGCCGCGCGACGGTCTCGGTGAGACGGCCGCTGACGACGGTGAACGCGCCCGTCGAGTGCCCGTGGTCGTGCAGGTCGGTG
The DNA here is from genome assembly GCF_040614175.1 of Amycolatopsis sp. NPDC006131. Lineage (NCBI taxonomy): Bacteria > Bacillati > Actinomycetota > Actinomycetes > Pseudonocardiales > Pseudonocardiaceae > Amycolatopsis > Amycolatopsis sp. NPDC006131. Next base: position 20,492 of record NZ_JBEXTX010000114.1, on the reverse strand, counting down.
TGCTGGCCGGGCAGCCAGCCCATCAGCCAGATCTCCTCGTCGTCGCGCGCTTCGACGAGCGCGGAGAACCGCTCGTCCGGGTCGTAGCGCAGCAGGTGCCGCCAGCGGTCGCGGTCGGCGGCGAACTCGAGCGCGACCCGCACCGGGTGGCGCAGGACGGGCTTCTCGGTCAGGGCAACGGTGTTGTCCGGAACGGCGAACATGAAAAGAGGTGTCCTTGAAAGAAGAAGGTGGTTGTCGGGCAGGCTGGACTGGGTCAGCGACAACAACAAGGACACAGCGCAGCGCCACAGCGGAGATCCCGCCGGGTCATCAGGCCACGCGTCGTCATGGCGCCCACCCAACCAGCAGGCCGGGCGGGCGTCAAATCCGTTCCACCTACTAGGACCACTCGTGCTTCTGGCGGCGGCCGAGCAGCTCGGCGCCCACCTGGCGGGGGTCCGCCCCCTCGTGGCACACGCGGTGCATCGCGTCCGTGATCGGCATGTCCACACCGTGCTTGTGGGCCAGTTCGCGGATGGACGTGCAGGACATCACGCCCTCGGCGACCTGCCCGCCGGCCGCGGCCTGCGCCTGCTCCAGCGTCTCGCCGCGGCCGAGCCGCTCCCCGAACGTGCGGTTGCGGGACAGCGGGGACGAACAGGTCGCCACGAGGTCGCCGACCCCGGCGAGCCCGGCGAACGTCAGCGGGTCCGCGCCCAGCTTCGTGCCCAGCCGCGCCATCTCCGCGAGCCCGCGGGTGATGAGCGTGGCCGTGGTGTTGGCCCCCAGCCCCATGCCGACCGCCATACCGCAGCTCAGCGCGATGACGTTCTTCGCCGCGCCGCCGACCTCGCAGCCCACCACGTCGGTGTTGGTGTAGGGCCGGAAGTAGGAGTTGAAGCTCGCCTGCTGGATCGCGACCGCGCGGTCGTGGTCGGCGCACGCGAGCACCGCGCCCGCCGGCTGCCCCTGCGCGATCTCCCGCGCCAGGTTCGGGCCCGACACCACCACGATCTCGTCGCCGGACACGCCGCTGATCTCGGCGATCACCTCGCTCATCCGCTTGAGCGTGCCGAGTTCGACGCCCTTGGCGAGGCTGACCAGGATCGCGCCGCGCGGCAGGAGTTCCCGCCAGCCGGACAGGTTCGCGCGCAGGCTCTGGCTTGGCACGGCCAGCACGACCGCCTCCGCGCCCGCCAGCGCCTCGGCCGGGTCGTGCGTCGCCGTCAGGTTCGCGGGCAGTTCGATGCCCGGGAGGTACCCGCTGTTGGCGTGCCGCTCGCGGATCTCCCCGGCGACTTCCGCCCGCCGGGCCCACATCGTCACGTCCCGGCCCGCGTCGGCGAGCACCTTCGCGAACGCGGTGCCCCACGAACCCGCGCCGAGCACGGTGATGCGCTGCACCATCGTCAGTCCGCCGCCTCGGGTTTGCGGGCGGGCGGCTGCTCACCGCGGACGTCGGCCAGCAGCTCGGTGACCCGCTCCATGAGCAGTTCCGTCACCTCCCGCAGCACCGGGCCGGTCTGCGGCTTGCCGCGGTAGGCGGACAGGTCGACCGGTTCGCCCACCGCGTGCGTCACGGTCGTGCGCGGCAACAGCCGCACCTTCTTGTGGTAGAAGTCCAGGATCTGCTGGGTTCCCCAGCGCGCCACCGGGATCACCGGGACGTCGTTGTCGAGCGCCAGCCGCGCGACCCCGGTGTGCGACCGCTTCGGCCAGCCGTTCGGGTCCTTGGTGATGGTGCCCTCGGGGTAGATGACGACGACCTTGCCCTCCTGCAGCGCCTGGTGCGCGGCGCGGAGGCTGTCGCCGGCCTGCGCCGACCCGCGGTAGACCGGGATGCTGCCGGCGCCGACCAGGATCTTCCCGAAGATCGGGGTGCGGGCGAGGCTGTCCTTGGCCAGGAACCGCGGCACGCGCTTCTGGCGGTGGATGAACACCGCGTCGACGGCGGGGTCCATGTGCGAGACGTGGTTCATGACCACCAGCGCCGGACCTTCCCGCGGGATGCGCTCGGCGCCGGTGTAGACCCGCCTGCCGATCCAGCTCACCGGGTAGAACAGCACGGCGGCGGCTCCGACCCAGAACCCGCCCTTCTCACGACCGGCCAAGACTCCTCCTGCTGTGGTGTGTGCTGCCGGTAGCTGATCCTAGGTGCACGATTGCGGAAAGATGGGAGTGTGCCCGTACCCGTCGAAATCTCCGGCCTGATCGTCCCGCTGAAGCCGCCGCGGGCAGGCAAGTCCCGCCTGCGTGGCGCCGTGGACGAGCGCGACCACGCCGCGCTCGTACTGGCCCTGGCGTGGGACACCCTGGCCGCGGCGACCGACGCCGGCGTCCGCCTGCTGGTGGTCGCCGCCGATCCGGCCGCCGTGTCCGGTCTGCGACGCCCCGGGGTGGAGGTCGTCGGCGAGCGCGGCGACGGCGACCTGAACTCCGCGCTGCGGCAGGGCGAGGCGCTGCTCCGGCAGCGGGACCCGGACGCCGTGGTCGGGGCGATTCAAGCCGATCTGCCCGCTTTGCGTCCCGCGGAACTGGCCGCCGCACTCGCCGCCGCGGAGGGCAGGCGGGTGTTCGTCGCGGACGCCGACGGCACCGGCACGACGTTGTTGCTGTCCGAACCGGGCGGGCCGCTCGACCCGCGGTTCGGCGCCGGTTCGGCCGCGGCGCACGCCGGGTCCGGCGCGGTGCCGCTGGAGCTGGACCTGCCGACCCTGCGCCGGGACGTGGACACCCCGGCGGACCTCGCGGAGGCCTGCCGCCTGGGCGTCGGCGACCGGACGCGGGCGGTGCTCTGCTCACGGGAGGTGGCGTGAACATCACCCGGCCGCTGGGCGAACTGCTCCGGGTGGTCCTGCGGAGCACGGGTGAACTGCTCAATCTCTCACTCGGAGTATCGGCAGCCAGGCCCGAAGTAAGGAACAATGCGAGAGTGAGCAGCGACGAGACCAACCCCCCGGCAACGACCCAACCGGCGTCCGGCGAGACCGCCGCGCCCACGAGATTCCGCGCCATCCCGTCCGCGCCCCCGGCGGTGACCCCGTCGTCGGACCTGCCGCCCGCGTCCCTGCCCGACGACCGGTACTTCAACCGCGAGCTGTCGTGGCAGGACTTCAACGCCCGGGTGCTGGCGCTGGCCGAGGACGCGTCCCAGCCGCTGCTGGAGCGGGCCAAGTTCCTCGCCATCTTCGCGTCCAATCTGGACGAGTTCTACATGGTGCGGGTGGCCGGGCTGAAGCGCCGCGACGAGACCGGGCTGCCGGTGCGCAGCGCCGACGGGCTCACCCCGCGCGAGCAGCTGGCCTACATCGCCAAGCGCAACCAGGACCTGGTGGAGCGGCACACCGCCGCGTTCGAAGAGCACGTCCGCCCGGAGCTGGCCAAGCACGACATCCAGATCGTGTGCTGGGCGGACCTGGAGCAGGCGGACCAGGCGCGGCTGTCGGACTACTTCACCGAGCAGATCTTCCCGGTGCTGACGCCGCTGGCGGTCGACCCGGCGCACCCGTTCCCCTACATCTCCGGGCTGTCGCTGAACCTGGCCGTGACGGTGCGGGATCCGGACCTGGGCACCGAGCGGTTCGCCAGGGTCAAGGTGCCGAACAACGTGCCGCGCCTGATCCGCGTCGAGCAGCAGCGGGAGAGCCGCGTCGCGACGTTCCTGCCGCTGGAGGAGCTGATCGCCGCGCACCTCGGTGAGCTGTTCACCGGCATGGAGGTCACCGAGCACCACGTTTTCCGGGTGACCCGCAACGCCGACGTGGACGTGGACGAGGACCGCGACGAGGACCTGTTGCAGGCGCTGGAGCGGGAGCTGGCGCAGCGCCGGTTCGGCCCGCCGGTGCGGCTCGAGGTCGCCAACGACATGAGCGAGCACGTGCTCGACCTGCTGCTGCGGGAGCTGGAGGTCGACCCGCACGACGTGGTCGAGGTGCCCGGGCTGCTGGACCTGACGTGCCTGATGCAGCTTTCCAGTTTGGACCGCAAGGAACTGAAGGACCGCCCTTTCGTCCCGGCCACGCACCCGGCGTTCGGTGAGCACGAGACGCCGAAGAGCGTTTTCGCGACCCTGCGCGAGGGCGACGTGCTCGTGCACCACCCGTACGACTCGTTCTCCACGAGCGTGCAGCGGTTCATCGAGCAGGCCGCCCGGGACGACAAGGTGCTGGCCATCAAGCAGACCCTGTACCGCACCTCCGGTGACTCCCCCATCGTGAACGCGCTCATCGACGCCGCCGAGGCCGGCAAGCAGGTCGTGGCGCTGGTGGAGATCAAGGCCCGCTTCGACGAGGAGGCCAACATCACCTGGGCCCGCACCCTGGAGCGGGCCGGGGTGCACGTGGTCTACGGGCTCGTCGGGCTGAAGACGCACTGCAAGGTCGCGATGGTGGTGCGCCAGGAGGGCTCGACCATCCGCCGCTACTGCCACATCGGTACCGGCAATTACAACCCGAAGACGGCGCGGCTTTACGAGGACGTCGGCCTGCTGACCGCGGACCCGGACATCGGCGCGGACATCACCGACCTGTTCAACGTGCTGACCGGGTATTCGCGGCAGGACACCTACCGCAACATCCTCACCTCGCCGGCCGGGATCCGGCGCGGCATCCTGCGCCTCGTCGATGAGGAGATCGAGCACAAGCACGCCGGCGCGGAAGCCGGTATCCGCATCAAGTGCAACTCGCTCGTCGACGAGCAAATCATCGACGCGCTCTACCGGGCCTCCGCCGAAGGGGTTCCGGTGGAGATCGTGGTGCGGGGTATTTGCGCCCTGAAACCCGGCGTGCCCGGACTGTCCGAGAACATTTCCGTCCGGTCCATTCTCGGGCGGTTCCTGGAGCATTCCCGCATCTTCCATTTCCTCGCCGGGCGCACCTACTGGATCGGCAGCGCGGACATGATGCACCGCAACCTGGACCGCCGGATCGAGGCGATGGTGCAGGTCAAGGACGCGCGGCTGACCAGGCAGCTGGACGACATCCTCGATTCGGCGCTGGACCCGGCGACTCGGTGCTGGGTGCTCACCGACAGCGGGGAGTGGCAGCCGTCGCCCGCGGACACCACGCAGGTCCGCGACCACCAGAACGAGTTGTTGAAGAAGCACGGGGCCAACGGGTGAGTTCTGTTCGTGTCCGCGCCGCGGGTGCGGTGCTGTGGCGGACCGGTCCGGGCGGGGTCGAGGTGGCCGTCGCGCACCGTCCCCGGTACGACGACTGGTCGCTGCCGAAGGGGAAGCTGGACAGCGGGGAGACCCTGCCCGCCGCGGCGGTGCGGGAGATCGCCGAGGAGACCGGTTTCCGGGCCCGCCTGGGGCGGCACCTGCGGGCGGTGCGGTACTCGGTGGCGGCCGGGCCGAAGTCGGTGGACTACTACAGCGCGGCGGCTGTTTCGGGGGCTTTCGAGCCCAACGAGGAGGTCGACGAGCTTCGGTGGCTCACGCCCGCGGAGGCGGCCGGCTTGCTGTCGTACGACAGTGACCGGTCGGTGCTCGAGGATTTCGAAGCATTGCCGGCGGGGTTGACCACGCTGTTGCTGGTGCGGCACGCGAAGGCCGGGAAACGGGACGAGTGGCGCGGTGACGACGACCTGCGCCCGCTGTCCCCGAGCGGCATCCGGCAGGCGGCCGCGCTGCGGGCGTTGTTGCCGCTGTTCGGTCCGGACAGGGTGGTGGCCGCTCCCCGGTTGCGGTGCGAGCAGACGGTGCGCGGCCTGGCGGACGACCTCGGTGTGCCGGTGGAGCACGAGGATCTGATGGCGGAGGAACACTACTGGGACGACCGGGACGCCGGGCTCGCCAGGCTGCTGGCGCTGGTGTCCGTCGGCGGGACGCCCGTGGTGTGCAGCCAGGGCGGGGTGATCCCGGACCTGGTGACGAGGTTGGCGGCCCGCGACGGCGTGCGCCTGCCGGTGGATGAGGGTGAGAAGGTGCCGAGCAAGAAGGGCTCGGTGTGGGTGCTCTCGTTCCGGGCCGCGCCAGGCAACGGCGGCCCCCAGCTCGTGGCGGCGGACTACCTGCCCACAGCGCTGCCAACCCCCGCCACGAGCCAGGTGTAGCTCAGTCCGCCTGCGACGGTGGTTGCAGCATGCCGGACAGAAAGCCGGCAGCGCGGGCAGACCAACGCGCCAGGCCACGCCCCCAGCCCGCAACCGCCACCCGGCAACCCAAGGGGCCCGACCACACCCCGGCCCTCCCCCACCTCCCCAACGCGAGCCGGCAACGCAAGCGGGCCGACCACACCCCAGCCCTCCCCCACCCCTCCAACGCGAGCCGGCAACGCAAGCGGACCGACCAAGCCCCAGACCTCCCCCGCCCCCGATCCACAGCCTGCTTTTGGTCGCCGATCAGCGGAGTCAAGGTACTCTTTCCCGCCTTGACGCCGCTGCTCGGCGACCGACACACAATCAGGAATCGGGGGCGGGGGAGGTCGGCACTCACGTAACCGTTTCGCGCCGTCAGGCGCACCGCCCGCAGGGCGAACTCCCCGCCAGCGAACCCGCACCTCTAAAGATCAAGGATGTCCTCGCCGGACGGGCAGGCTCCGGGATGACAGAAGAGCCCCTCGTGTCACCTTGGGTGGGTGGCCGGGGGTTTGGACCCAAACCCCCAGGGCTCAAACGCGGCAGGGCCCCCGCGGACAACCGCGGGGGCCCTGCCGAGAAGCAATCGCTACGGCGCTTACTTCTTCTTCCGGGTCGTGGTGGTCTTCTTCGCGGCAGTGGTCTTCGCCGCGGTGGCCTTCGGGGCCGCCTTGGTGGCGGTGGTCTTCTTGGCCGCGGTGGACTTCGCCGCCGTGGTCTTCGAAGCCGTGGCCTTCGGGGCCGCCGTCTTGGTGGCGGCCGCGGCGCGGCTGCGCGTGCTGGTGCTGCGGGTCGCGGTGGGACGCGTGGTGGTCGCCTTCGCGGTGGTGGCCCGCGAGCTCGTCGAGCGCGACGCGGTGGTGCCGGTGCTGCGGGTCGAAGCGGCAGCGCTGCGGGTCGAAGTCGTCGTGCGCTTCGCCGCCGTGGCCTTCGGCAGCTTCTTGGCACCGCTGATGACGTCCTTGAAGGTCGTGCCGGCGCGGAAGGCCGGAACGTTGGTCTTCTTCACCTTGACCGTCTCACCGGTGCGCGGGTTGCGAGCGGTGCGGGCCGCGCGGGCACGCTTCTCGAACACACCGAAACCGGTGATGTTGACCTTCTCGCCCTTCTGCACGGTGCGAATGATGATGTCCACCAGGTTGTCGACCGCCTGGGAAGCAACCTTCTTGTCGCCCAGACGCTCGGAGAGCGCCTCGATCAGCTGGGCCTTGTTGGCCATTCCAGTCCTCCATGAAGAACTACGTGTCACACGGCCACATCGGCCGACTTCACGCACACGGTATTACCAACTCGCCCAAAATTCCAAACGGCGCGCGGAATTTTTCTGCAGGCGGGGCGTGGTTTCCGCCTCCTGAGCGACCCTCTCGGGCCCTTCCGCGCGCCGTTCGGCGTGGTGTTCCCGGCCTCGGACCGGGTGCGAATCCCTTGCTGAGCAGGGAATTCGTGTTATCCGGCCGCCACCGGGGTGGTCACCGGCTTCCAGCTGGGACGCTGCGACTCGAACCGGTCGATCTCGTCGGCGTGTCGCAGGGTGAGAGCGATGTCATCCAGCCCCTCCAGCAGCCGCCAGCGGGTGTAGTCGTCGATCGCGAAGGTCGTCTGGAAGTCCTTGGCCCGCACGGTCTTCGCCTCGAGGTCGACCGTGACCTCCGTGCCGGGGTCGTTCTCGAGGATCTTCCACAGCTGCTCGACGTCCGACTGCTCGCACTGGGCGGCCACCAGACCCTGCTTCCCGGAGTTGCCCCGGAAGATGTCGGCGAAGCGGGAGGAGATGACGACCCGGAAGCCGTAGTTCATCAATGCCCAGACAGCGTGTTCGCGCGAGGACCCGGTGCCGAAGTCCGGACCGGCGACGAGCACGCTGCCGGCCTTGAACGGCTCCTGGTTCAGGATGAACGACTCGTCGCTCCGCCAGGCGGCGAACAGGCCGTCCTCGAAACCGGTGCGGCTGACCCGCTTGAGGTAGACGGCCGGGATGATCTGATCAGTGTCCACGTTGGACCTGCGCAGGGGCACTCCGATGCCGGTGTGCGTCTTGAACGGCTCCATGGTGGTGGGGGCTCCTTCAGTTCAGGTCTTCGGGGCTGGACAGCGTGCCGCGGACGGCCGTGGCGGCCGCGACGAGCGGCGAGACGAGGTGGGTGCGGCCACCCTTGCCCTGCCTGCCCTCGAAGTTGCGGTTGGAGGTGGACGCGCTGCGCTCGCCGGGGGCCAGCTGGTCCGGGTTCATGCCCAGGCACATCGAGCAGCCCGCCTGGCGCCACTCCGCGCCGGCGTCGAGGAAGACCTTGTCCAGTCCCTCGGCCTCGGCGGCCTGGCGCACCCGCATCGAGCCGGGCACGACGAGCATCCGGACGCCCTCGGCCACCTTGCGGCCCTGGAGCACGTCCGCGGCGGCCCGCAGGTCCTCGATCCGGCCGTTGGTGCACGAGCCGAGGAAGACGGTGTCGACCTTGATCTCCCGCAGCGGGGTGCCCGGCTTGAGGTCCATATAGGACAGGGCCTTCTCGGCGGCGAACCGCTCGGTCTCGTCCGCGATCTGCTCCGGGTCCGGCACCGACTCGCTCAGCGGCAGGCCCTGGCCGGGGTTGGTGCCCCAGGTCACGAACGGGGTCAGGGAGTCGGCGTCGAGGTGGACCTCGGCGTCGAACACCGCGCCCTCGTCGGTGCGCAGCGACTTCCAGTTCTCCACCGCGGCGTCCCAGTCGGCGCCCTGCGGGGCGTGCGGGCGGCCCTTCAGGTAGGCGAAGGTGGTCTCGTCCGGGGCGATCATCCCGGCGCGGGCACCGGCTTCGATCGACATGTTGCAGATCGTCATGCGGGCTTCCATCGACAGCGCCTCGATCGCGCTGCCCCGGTACTCCAGGACGTAGCCCTGGCCGCCGCCGGTGCCGATCTTGGCGATGACGGCGAGGATGACGTCCTTCGCCGTGACGCCCGGCCGGAGCCTGCCGTCGACGTTGATGGCCATCGTCTTGAACGGCCGCAGCGGCAGGGTCTGGGTGGCCAGCACGTGCTCGACCTCGGAGGTGCCGATGCCGAAGGCCATCGCGCCGAACGCGCCGTGGGTGGAGGTGTGACTGTCACCGCAGACGACCGTCATCCCGGGCTGGGTCAGGCCCAGCTGCGGGCCGATGACGTGCACGATGCCCTGCTCGGCGTCGCCCATCGGGTGCAGCCGGACGCCGAACTCCTTGCAGTTCTTCCGAAGCGTCTCGACCTGGGTGCGGGACACCGGGTCGGCGATGGGGAGTTCGATGTCGACGGTCGGGACGTTGTGGTCCTCGGTCGCGATGGTCAGGTCCGGGCGCCGCACCTTGCGGCCGGCCAGCCGGAGACCGTCGAACGCCTGCGGGCTGGTGACTTCGTGCACCAGGTGCAGGTCGATGTAGAGCAGGTCGGGCTCCGCTCCTTCACCGCGGCGCACGGTGTGCGCCTCCCACACCTTCTCGGCCAGTGTCCGCGGCCGCGTGGTGGTCATCTGTGCTCCTCCCACGAGGTTGATTGGGAGCAAAGGAACCTGAGGACCGTCGCGGGAACGTCAGCGACCTCGGGTTCGATTTTCCCAGATTCTGGACTTCCCAAATCCCGGGAAGCTAGTATCGCGTCGTGGGACAGCATAGCTCTTCTGACCAGCAGAGCGGTATCGGCGTTCTGGACAAGGCCGTGGCCGTGCTGCAGGCCGTCGCCGAAGATCCGTGCGGGCTCGCGGAACTGTGCACCCGGACCGGGCTGCCGCGCGCGACCGCGCACCGCCTCGCCGTCGGCCTCGAGGTGCACCGGCTCCTGCGGCGCGGTCCGGACGGCCGCTGGCGCCCGGGATCCGCGCTCGCCGAACTCGCGGGCGGCACCGCGGATCCGTTGCTGGACGCGGCGAGTTCGGTGCTGCCGAAGCTGCGGGACATCACCGGGGAGAGCGTCCAGTTGTACCGGCGCGACGGGGTGCAGCGCGTGTGCGTGGCGACCGCGGAACCGATGAGCGGGCTGCGCGACACGGTGCCGATCGGGACGCGGCTGTCGATGACGGCCGGCTCCGGCGCGAAGGTGCTTGCCGCGTGGTCCGATCCGCACACGCAGCGCACCATCCTGGCGGACGCGGTGTTCGGGGAACGGACGCTGCTGGAGGTGCGCCGCCGCGGGTGGGCGCAGAGCGTGGCCGAGCGGGAGCCGGGCGTGGCGAGTGTTTCCGCACCGGTGCGGGATTCCACGGGCAACGTGATCGCGGCCGTGTCGGTTTCCGGTCCGGTGGAACGGATAGGGCGCAAGCCGGGCGCGCGCTGGGCGGCGGATCTGCTCGCGGCGGCGGAGGCGTTGCAGGAGCGGCTGTAGTTCCCGGCCGGTCCGGCCGCTCGACGATCCGGCGCCGGGTAGAACAGACGTTCGATTTGAGGTAGCCTCGGGTCATGACCGCAGGGCTGCAGGGTTCGCTGTTCGGTCAGGCCGAGGAATGTTCGCTCGGGTCCCTGACCGAGACGCGGCGCACAGAACTTGGCGACGGCGCGTGGATCGATCTGCGGCCGGGGTGGTTGTCGGGCGCGGACGTGTTGTTCGAGCGCCTGGCGGCGGACGTGCCGTGGCACGCGGAGCGGCGGCGGATGTACGACCGGGTGGTCGACGTGCCGCGGCTGTTGTGCTTCTACGGCGAGGACGAGCGCCTGCCGGACCCGGTGCTGGACGGCGCGCGGGCCGCGTTGAGCCGGCACTACGCGGACGAGCTCGGTGAGCCGTTCCGCACGGCGGGGCTGTGCTTCTACCGCGACGGCCGGGACAGCGTGGCGTGGCACGGAGACACGATCGGCCGGGGTTCGCGGGAGGACACCATGGTGGCGATCGTGTCGGTCGGCGCGCCGCGGAGCTTGCTGCTGCGGCCGCGCGGCGGCGGGGCGACCGTGCGGCAACTCCTGGGCCCCGGCGACCTCATCGTGATGGGCGGCTCGTGCCAGCGGACGTGGGAGCACGCCATCCCGAAGACGAGCCGCCCTATCGGGCCGAGGATCAGCATCCAGTTCCGGCCACGCGGCGTGCGCTGACAACAGCAGCGCCAGAAAACGATCCGGAAGACACCCCGCGGGTGCGCACCAGTCCGGCAACGGCGGCAGCGCTCGACCCCGGCGGTGTCCGCTGGAGCGGAGTGCGCCAGCAGCGATCAGCATCCGACTCCGGCCCCGCGGCGTGCGCTGAAACAGCGGTCGGCAACACGAGCGGCCGTCCGGTTCGCACCAACGAACCGGAGAACGCACCAAAGGCGGCAGCGCTCAACCCCCGCGGCGTGCGCTGAAGACAGCAGCCGTCACCCCGGTGGTGTCCGCCGCAGCGGAGGAGCGCCGCAGGGGGCATCCTCGTCGGATGCCCGCGAGCGGCGTGTCAGAACCCCAGTGAGAGGCCCCCAGTAAGAACAGTCAGGAACGCGCCCAGCGGTCGCCGAGCGTGGCCCATTCGGCTTCCCACCTCGCGGCGCGCCTGCGGTCCAGCACGAAGCGCGTGATCCAGTACGCCGCGGTCAGCACGAGCGCCGCCACGAGCCAGGCGAAGATCGCCGCCAGCACGCCGGTCGTGGCCGCGTCGGTCGAGCTGATCGGCGCGGGCGCCGGGTCACCGGCGTCGTTGATCCACACCGGCACCGTCGACCCGGCCGTCGCGCCGGGGTCGGCCGCCACGATGCCCGTCTTCGGCTCCCCGCCGTTGTAGGTCCACGTCGCGTGCACCCCGGCCGTGCTGCCGGTCGAGAACGCGCCCTCGGTCGCCGGCACCGGCGCCGGCGCGTCCTCGAGCAGCGTCGCGGTCACGAGGTGCCGTGAAGCGCGCTGCTCTTCGGAAACCGCCAGCTGACCCCCGTAAGTCCGGGACCCGGTGAACAACGCCAGCGGAACCGCGACGAGCAGCCCCAGCACCACCACCAACAGGAGCGCAGCCTCGACCCGGTCGGACGTTCTGGCCAACGGGTTGCGACCGATGTGCAGGCGCCGCCAGAAACGCCCGATTGGTCCGGTCACGGTCTAATCCCCCTTCCTCTGCCACCTCGGCAAGCACAATCGCAATACCCACTGTGCCTCGCCCGTACCCGAATTGGCACTGAAACGAGACCAAGACCGCTGTGAGCCGCCCCTCACAACGGCTCAAGATCGGGATCTCTCCATGCTGGCACCGGTGAACGGTTCACGACATCGACCGAAAGGGCTTTCCCACCGGACCGGGCGCCACGCTCCGTGACCGCCCCCACCTGGCGGTCCGCGGCCACGGCCGATCGCGTGGGAAATTTTCGCGCCGAACCGGCCTGGTCACGACCGCAGACCGCTGTTATCATCCCTTGATGTAACGCGTTGATTCGCGATCGTCGATTAGAGCGTCCGCGTTACACATTTCCGGGACAATTTCTGTCACATGCCTTTTCGTTTCTCCCTGTGACCGGAATCGGGGAGGATCACGCGAGACCCTCGGCCAGAAGAGTGATGACGCGCGCGCCGAGGGCGGTCGGGGTCACCGCGCGTTCCGAGCAACACCATGGAGTCACTTTGCGTAAGCCCTTGGGCCGCCTCGCGGCGGCCGTGATCAGCGGTGCGCTGATCACCCTCACGGCCCCGGCCGCGCTCGCCGAGGAGAGCACGACCCCGGAGGTCACCACCACGACGTCGGCCGCGCCGGAGAGCACGGAGACGTCCGCGCCGAGCTCGTCCGCCGAGACGACGAGCGAGACGTCCTCGGCCACCAGCACGACCAGCCGACCGAGCCTCACCAGCAGCCCGGGCACCACGACGACGCCCGTCACGACGACCACCGGGTCGAGCGAGCCGTCGTCGACCTCCAGCAGCGCCCCGGAGGAGCCGCCGTACCAGGACGACACCGCCTACGGCATCGACCTCGGCGACGGCACCGGCGTGCTGATCATCGCCTGCGCCGCGGGCCAGCCGACCGACGTGTGGTCGCCGGACTTCGACATCCTCGACGGCCCGTACCAGGAGGAGCAGGACGGCCGGTACTGGGACTACCTGGTGCGGTTGCACGAGGGCAAGTCCTTCGACGACGGCACCGTCACCGCCGACTGGACCTGCGCGGGCGCCCCGCAGGGCGGCGGCGCGTCCGGCGGCGGCGTGGCTCCGGTCCCGGGCTCGGGCGAGGCCGGCGAGTGGCAGCAGAGCAACGGCGGCGACGCCCAGGTCTCGTTCGCGCCCAAGGCGGGCGTGGAGACCGGGGCCGGCGGCACCGCCCGGTTCTGACCGCCATGCGCAACCCGTTCACCGGCCGGGGCGGTCGCGTTCTCGCGGCCGCCCCGGCGGTTCTGCTCGCCCTCGTCCTGACCGGCTGCGGCTCCGAGCCGCAGCCCACGCAGGCGGCGGCGCCCACCACGTCGGTCCCGGTGACCAAGCCCTACGACAAGCTGCGCCCGACGCAGGTGCGGATCCCGAAGATCGGCGCCGAGTCCTCGCTCATCTCGGTCGCGGTGAACAAGGACGGCGAGATCGCGGTGCCGTCGGTCGACAAGCCGATGCAGGCCGCCTGGTACCGCCTGTCCCCCGTGCCCGGCGACGTCGGCCCGGCGATCATCCTGGGTCACGTCGACGGCAACCACCAGCCGGGCATCTTCTTCAAGCTGAAGGACGTCCGGCCGGGCGACGAGATCTTCGTCGACCGCAGCGACGGGCAGCAGCTGCGGTTCGTGGTCGACCACACCACGCAGGTGCCCAAGGACCAGTTCCCGCAGGACGCGGTCTACGGCAACACCGACGAGCCGCAGCTGCGGCTCATCACGTGCGGCGGCGTGTTCGACCACGCCGAGCACAGCTACACCGACAACATCGTCGTCTACGCGAACCTGGCGTGACCCCCGGTGGCGCCGCGCCCGCGGCGCCACCGGCTCACCAGACGTCCCCGTCGCGCCAGTCGCACGTCAGCTCCCCGTCCGGGTCGAGCGACGTGCCGAGCACGAACACCCCGCCCGATTCCTCGGGCGTCGGCGTGATGCCGGACGGCGTGAGCGCGGACAGCGGCCCGCGCCAGCACGTCCAGCCGCGGGAGCGGTAGAACGGGATCGCCTCATCCGACGCGCTGAGCGCACCCACCTCGTAGGCCTCGCGCACCACACGCTCCAGCGGCTCCATCACCAGCCCGCCGTAGCCACGCCTGCGCCGGTCCGCGCGAACTCCCACGGCCTCCACGTACCCGGTGCGCCAGGCCCGCCCGTCGTGGACCATCCTGCGCTGCACCACGGACGCGTGGGCCACCAGTTCCGGGCCCTCCCACAGCAGGGCGTGCACGCCGCCGAGGGCGTGCTCCCAGTCGTGTTCGGTCAGGTCGCCTTCGAACACGTCGTACAAGAGCTCACGGGCCGCGCCGAGGGCCGGTGCGCCGAGATCGGCCGTGTGGGACACCTGGAGGGTGGGAGTGATCTCGGCCATGCCCGGAGATTAGGCCGGGCCGGCCGGTGCTGTCATCCGGTTTGTCCACGGTGGACGGGCGGCTCTCCTCCGCTTGGATGAGCCCGGTGTGACGACGACGTGAGGTTTTCCGGCACCGCCCGGTCTGAGCAGTGACATCTGGCGAACCCAAGGAGGGGATCGATGTCACGAATCGGCAGACGCCTGGCGCGGCTGGGCAGCCTGCTCGCCGTGGGCGGGCTGGCGGCACTGGCCGCGATGGTCTCGGCACCGAGCGCCGGTGCGCAAGCGGCCGCCTCGTGCGGTTACGGCACCGGGGGACCCAGCGCTTCCACACTGTGCTGGATCAACATGGCGAACTACAACGACACGCAGGCCCGGTCGAGTGCCGGGCAGAACATGACGATGAAGCTGCCCGGCGGCTACACGATGACCTTCAACGTCATCAACCGTCCGCAGGGCTCGAACGCGTTCCGGCCGCTGAGGTCCGCCGCGGTGCCCACGTGGGGCCCGGCCTACCTGGGCAACCGGGCCTATCGCGGCATCCCGGGGCGGCCGGCGCTGGCGGCCAACGGTGGCGGGGCACCGGGTGTCTGGGTGGACGTCGTGACCCTGCGCAACATCGTGGTCCGTGACTCGGCGGGCGCGCAGGTGACCGGTTACGCGCTCGTCGGTGCGGACGCCGAGGCGACCGGGGCGAACGAGGGCATCACGTGGCGGTCGAACCAGCGCATCGACCTCCTCGCCAGGCTCACGCCGGGCGCGGGTGCGGGCGGCTGCCAGAACAGCGTGACCGGGCTGGGCACCACGACCGTCAGCTGCGCGGGCGCCAACAGCACCAACGGCACGTGGGGCACGGTGCTGGTCAAGTCGGTGGGGGCCACCTCGTTCTCCCAGACGCTGCAAAGCACCGGGGGTGGTGAAGCGGTGGCGTTCGCGGTGATGACCTCGAAACTGACGCTCACCAAGTCCGTGCCTTCGCGGGTGCGGCCGGGCGATTCCTTCGACCTGCGGGTGACTTCGCCGGAGGGGACCTTGTCGGGCTCGGCCAGAACCGGTACCGCCGCGACGGCGACGACCGGCACGCTCACCGTGCTGCCACGTGCCAACGGTGGCCGCTACACCCTGAGCGAGGCCGCGAGCCCGGGCAGTTCGCTGGCGAGTTACTCGCAGGCGTGGACGTGCCGCAACGCGACCACGGGCAGCACGACCGCGCTGCCATCGGGGACGGGAACCAGCAAGGCGGTGGCCCCGCAACCCGGTGACGACATCACGTGCACCATCACCAACACCCCGCTCCCGGCCGACCTGGCGATCGCGAAGGCCGCGACACCGCAGGTGAACGCGGGCGAGACGGTGACGTACCTGCTCGTCGTCACGAACAACGGCCGCGGCGACTCGTCCGGCTACACGGTCACCGACCAGATCCCGGCCGGGCTGACGAACGTGTCGTCGAGCACGCCGGGCTGCGCGATCTCCGGTTCGACCCTGACCTGCACCGGCGGGCTGCTGCCCGCGGGGCAGAGCAGTCAGATCACGGTGACCGCGACCGCGGACGGCACGGTGGAGCTGATGCGCAACACCGCTACCGTGCGGGGCATCCAGCCGGACCCGGTACCCGCGAACAACACCTCCAACGCCGCGGTGACGGTCGTGACCGTGCCGGTGGTGGCGGCGGGTGTCGCCGGGGTGCTGGGCCTGTTCGGCGGCGGCTGGGCACTGCGCCGGCGCCTGCGACGCCCGGTGTCGTGATCTGAACGATCCCGAGTGGACGATCACTGGGCGGGTGCCGGGCCAGGTGCCCGCCCAGTTTTCACCGGCCCCTGTGCCCGGCGGTGTGACTCATGAGCAACTGTGTCCCAGACGTCACCGACACAGCAGTGAGGAGAATCGAAGCCATACCCCACAACAAAGCAAGGAGCGCCGACTCGATGAGTCGGCGCTCCTTGGCTGTACGTACCCCCGATGGGATTCGAACCCACGCTACCGGCGTGAGAGGCCGGCGTCCTAGGCCGCTAGACGACGGGGGCTAGGTACTCGCTCTTTCCCTTGTTGCGAGAGGAACCTTACCAGAGGCGGTTTTTCCTCTTGCAGCTGGGGTACCAGGACTCGAACCTAGACTAACAGAGCCAGAATCTGTCGTGCTGCCAATTACACCATACCCCAACGGTTTGCCACTCCGATTCGCGACTCGGAGCAGCTCCGCTGGGAAGAAATATAGCCTAGCCCCGTCAGCGGTGCGTAACCGGGGGGTGGGGTTCAGCGCTGAGCGGGCACGCCGATCCGCGCGAACTCGCTGACCAGCAGCTGCGGGAGCTCGTCCAGCCCGCCGATGACGTGCACACCCTCCGGCACCTCCGCGTCACCGCCGGTCCGGTCGAGCCACACCCCCTCCAGGCCGGCGTCCCGGGCGCCGACGGCGTCGGTGTGCAGCTTGTCGCCCACGTGGGCGGCCTCACTCGGGTCGCAGTCGAGGACCGCGCACACGGCGTGGAACATCACCGGGTCGGGCTTGGCCGCCCCGACCTCACCGGCGATCGCCACGTGGTCGAAGAAGCGGGTGAGCCCCAGATCGGCGAGCTTGGCCCGCTGGTGGGCGCCGGAGGCGTTCGTCACGGCGGCGATGAGGACGTCCGCCGCGCGCAGCCACTCCAGGCACGGCAGGACGTCGTCGAAGAGGCGCCACGAGCTGCGCAGCACCTCCTTGCGGCGGCGCTCGAACCGGGCCACGTCCTCCGCTTCCAGCACGACGCCGATCTCGGCGAGGAAGCACTGGGTGCGCCGGTGGTGCATGGACGCGTAGTCGATCTCACCGGCGACGACGCGGGCGACGTGCCAGTCGGTGATCCGCTCCCACAGCGGCCACAGGTCGGTCCGGCCTATCAGCAGCGACAACGCGCGTTTGCCCGCGGAGGTGAAGTCGATCAACGTGTCGTCGATGTCCAGGCACACCAGCCGCAGGCTGGACGGTCTCCACGGATCCGCCGGATCCCCCAGACCGGGCTCGGGGACACGGACGCGGGTAGGTGTGCCGGGACGCGCAAAATCCACCCAGCGAGGCTAGGCGAGAACTACGCTGAGCGGTTCGGCCGACAAGGTGATTCAGTGCGTCGTTTCGACCGCGACTGCTTCTACTCTGCGTTGCCGGGCAGAGCGTTACGCAGACGTCCGAGTGAAACTTCCCGGCCGAGCAGCTCCATCGATTCGTACAGCGGCGGCGACACCGTGCGACCGGTGATGGCGACGCGAACCGGGGCGAAAGCCTTGCGCGGCTTGAGGCCGAGGCCCTCGACCAGGGCGTCCTTGAGCGCCTGCTCGATCGCCGCGGTCTCCCACGACGGCAGCGCCTCCAGCGCCTCGATCGACGCGCGCAGCACGGGTTCGGCGTCCGGCTTGAGGTTCTTGGCGGCCGCGTCCTCCTCGGGCGCGAATTCCTCCTCGGACACGAACAGGAACCGCACGAGCGGCGCCGCGTCGCCCAGGACGGTCACCCGTTCCTGGACGAGTGGCGCGATGGTGCGCCACTTGGCCAGCTGCTCTTCGGACGGCTCCGCGGGCAGCAACCCGGCCGCCTGGAGGTAGGGCACGACCCGCTGCACGAAGTCCTCGGCGTCGAGGGCGCGGACGTGCACGCCGTTGATCGCCTCGGCCTTCTTGACGTCGAAGCGGGCCGGGTTGGCGCTCACCTTGGAGATCTCGAACGCCTGGACCAGCTCGTCGACGGTGAAGGTGTCCCTGTCGTCGGCGATGGACCAGCCGAGCAGGGCCAGGTAGTTCAGCAGGCCCTCGCGGATGAACCCGCGGTCGCGGTAGTTGAACAGGTTGGACTGAGGGTCCCGTTTGGACAGTTTGCGGTTGCCCTCGCCCATCACGTACGGCAGGTGGCCGAACTGCGGCGTGAACTCCGCGACGCCGATCCGCTCCAGCGCCCGGTAGAGCGCGATCTGGCGCGGCGTCGACGGGAGCAGGTCCTCACCGCGCAGGACGTGCGTGATCCGCATCAGCGCGTCGTCGACCGGGTTGGTCAGCGTGTAGAGCGGGTCGCCGTTGGCGCGCACCAGGACCGGGTCCGGGATCGAGCCGGCGGGGAAGCTGATGTCCCCGCGCACCAGGTCGTTCCAGGCGAGGTCCTCGTCCGGCATGCGCAGCCGCAGCACCGGGGCGCGGCCTTCGGCGCGGTAGGCCGCGCGCTGCTCCTCGGTGAGGTCGCGGTCGAAGTTGTCGTAGCCGAGCTGCGGGTCCTGCCCCTTGGCCTTGCGGCGCTCGGCGACCTCCTCGTTGGTGGAGAACGCCTCGTACAGCTCGCCTGCCTCCAGCAGGCGGCGCGCGATGTCGGCGTAGATGTCGCGCCGCTCGCTCTGCCGGTACGGGCCGTACTCGCCGCCGGCGTCGGGGCCCTCGTCCCAGTCGAGACCGAGCCAGCGCAGCGCCTCCAGCAGTTGCTGGTATGACTCCTCGCTGTCCCGGGCGGCGTCGGTGTCCTCGATGCGGAACACCAGGCTGCCGCCGTGGTGCCGGGCGAAGGCCCAGTTGAACAACGCCGTGCGGATGAGCCCCACGTGCGGGGTTCCGGTGGGCGACGGGCAGAAGCGGGCGCGGACTGTCTCAGTCATAACCCGTTCAGCCTATCCCGCTTGACCAGGCGTTCGGAGAGCGCCATGCTGGTCTTATTCAACACCAGATGAATTAAGGGAGTGGTGGCCATGGCTGAGCGCACGACCTGCGTCGTCGTCGGTGGCGGACCGGCCGGGATGGTCCTCGGACTGCTGCTCGCGCGGGCCGGGGTGGAGGTGACCGTGCTGGAGAAGCACGCGGACTTCCTGCGGGACTTCCGGGGCGACACGGTGCATCCGTCGACGCTGCAGCTGCTGGACGAGCTGGGCCTCGGCGATCGGTTCGCGAAGCTGCCGCAGAGCAGGCTGGACACGGTGTCGGTGCCGGGACCGCCCGCGCTCGCGATCGCCGACTTCCGCAAGCTCAAGATCGCGCACCCGTACGTGGCGATGGTCCCGCAGTGGGATCTGCTGGACCTGCTGGCCGACGCGGGTCGCGCCGAGCCGTCGTTCCACCTGCGGATGAACACCGAGGTGACGTCGCTGGTCCGGGAGGCCGGCCGGGTGGCGGGCGTGCGGTACCGGACGGCGAACGGGACGACGGGTGAGATCCGGGCGGATCTGACGGTGGGCTGCGACGGGCGGTGGTCGGTGGTGCGGCGGGAGGCCGGGCTGCGGCCGCGGGAGTTCCCCGTGCCGATCGACACGTGGTGGTTCCGGCTGCCCCGGGAGGGGAACGAACGGGCGCACCTGGTGCCGGAAATGCGCGACGGGCACTTCGGGGTGGTCATCCCGCGGGAGGAGTACTTCCAGATCGCGTACCTCGCGGCGAAGGGCTTGGACGGCCGGTTGCGCGCGGAGGGGGTGGAGGCGTTCCGCGACCGGATCCGGGCGGTGGTGCCCCAGCTGGCCGACCGGGTGGACGCGATCGCCTCGATGGACGACGTGAAGCACCTGGACGTGCGGCTCAACCTGCTACCGCGCTGGCACCGCGAGGGAGTGCTGTGCATCGGGGACGCGGCTCACGCGATGTCGCCGATCGGGGGCGTGGGGATCAACCTGGCGGTGCAGGACGCCGTCGCGACGGCCAGGTTGCTGGCCGCCCCGTTGCGGCGCGGAGTGGCGGCGAGGGACCTGGCACGAATCCGGCGGCGCAGGCTGCTGCCGACGCTGGTGGTGCAGGCCATCCAGCGGTTGATGCACCGGGTGGTGATCCGGCCCGTGATCGAGGGACGGCGAAACGGACCGCCGAAACCACTGGTGACGCTGATGAACGCGGTGCCGGCCGCACGCCGAATCCCGGCATACGTGATCGGGGTCGGCCTACTACCCGAACACGCACCAAAATGGGCACAACGAAACAACAACACCGAAAACAAATAAAAAAACGCAAGACGGCAACGCAAAGCAAGCGACTACCCCAACCAGACCTCCCCCGCCCCCGATCCACAGCCGATCTTTAGTCGCCGATCAGCGGGGTCAAGGTACTCTTTCCCGCCTTGACGCC
>NZ_JBEXTX010000113.1:0-24803 GCF_040614175.1 Amycolatopsis sp. NPDC006131 | reverse complement strand
GCGTGCCTTGACAACCCTGGTCGGCGACTAAAGATCGGCTGTGGATCGGGGGCGGGGGAGGTCTGGTTGGGGTAGTCGCTTGCTTTTACGTTGCCAGGCGGCGGTTTTTGTTGTGGGGCCGCGAAAAGAACAACTACCGGCGCGGTAGCTTGTCCAGCAGGCGGAGTCCGATCGTCATGCCCCGAGCCCAAACCTTCCCCGGCACCACGCGAGGCGGTCGAAGCCGGACGCCCCTCTGCACGGCGATCGACTGTGCTTCGGTGTACTTCAGCAGTCCCTCGGCGCCGTTCCGCCTTCCGAAGCCGCTGTCCTTCATGCCTCCCATGGGCAGGCCGACGCTGCCGAAGGTCGCCGCGTAGCCTTCGTTCACGTTGACCGTTCCGGCCTTCAACCGGGTGGCCACCGCCCATCCCGCGGCCGCGCTGCCGGACCACACGCTCGCGTTCAGGCCGTATTCCGTGTCGTTCGCGCGCTCGATGGCCTCATCCAGGTCCGTGTAGCCGTAGATCGCGACCACCGGGCCGAACGTCTCCTCCCGGAACAGCGCCACGTCCTCCGTCACGTCCGTGAGCACCGTCGGCTCGTAGAACAACGGGCCCAGGTCGGGACGGGCCCGGCCGCCCGTGAGCACAGTCGCTCCCTTGGCCCGCGCGTCCTCCACGTGGGCGCTCACCGCCGCCAGCTGGTCGGCGCTCGTCAACGAGCCCATGTCCGCAGCGAAGCCGAGTTCGGCGCCCAGCTTCAGCGCCTTCGTCTTCGCCACGAACGCCTTCGTGAACTCGTCCCGGATGTTGTCGTGCACGTAGATCCGCTCGACCGACACGCACAACTGCCCGGCGGAGGAGAAGCACGCCGTCACCGCACCGGCCGTCGCCTTCGCCACGTCGGCATCCGGCAGGACGATCATCGGGTTCTTGCCGCCCAGCTCCAGCGAATAGCCGGTGAGCCGCTTCGCGACCTTCTCCGCCAGCGCCTTCCCGGTCGGCGTCGAACCGGTGAAGCACAGGTAGTCCGACTCCTCGACGATCGCGTCGCCGATGCGCGAACCCCGGCCCAGCACGATCCGCCACACCCCCGCGGGCAGACCGGCCTCCTCGGCCAGCTCGTGCAGCCACAACGCCGACAACGCGGTCTGGTTGTCCGGCTTCTGCACCACCGCGTTGCCCGCCGCGAGCGCCGGCAGCACGTCCATCGCGGTCAGTGCCAGCGGGTAGTTCCACGGCGAGATGACCCCGACGACACCCTTGGGGTGACGCACCTCGCCCGCCTTCGTGGCGACCGGGATGACCCCGGCGGCGCGGCGGGCGCCGAGGATCTTCGCGCTGTGCTTGCCGTAGTAGCCCGCGACCAGGGCCGTCGCGCTGACCTCGTCGAACGCGTCGATCCGCGCCTTGCCAGCCTCCAGCTGCACCAGGTTCAGGATCTCCTCCTGACGGCCCAGAATGAGTTCCGCGAGCCGCTTCAGCACCCGCTGCCGCTCGGCCACCGGACGCGCCGCCCACGCCCGCTGCGAAGAGCGCGCCGCAGCGAACACCGCACGCACGTCTGCGTCGGTGGCCTGCGGAAGCGTCGCGGTCGGCAGCCCGGTGAACGGCGCGGTGATCTCCACCGGAGCGGAATCCTGACCGCCTTCGGCCCGCCGGGCGAGCTGCGCGGCGCGGGCCGCGGTGGGCGCGCCGGGGATCCCGCCGACGGTGTTCGGTCCCGTCGAAGCCTCACCCGTGTTCGCGGCAGTGCTGGTCATCGGCCCTCCTGGCGCTGGTCGGCGGCGTTACCGGCGAGTACAGCATACCGTCGGTATGGCCAGGATCCCTTTTCGTTCGGGAACGTCACAGTCGGAGATCCACACGTCTCAGGAGTGGGCGGCCGGCCCGGGCGAGGGCCGGGCCGGCCGCCTGTCACGCCACGTACCGCGCGAGGTGCTCGCCGGTCAGCGTCGCGCGAGCGGCCGCGAGCTCGGCCGGACTGCCCTCGAACACGACGCTGCCGCCGTCGCTTCCCGCGCCCGGTCCGAGGTCGATGACGTGGTCGGCGTGCGCGATGACCGCCAGGTGGTGCTCGACGACCACCACCGAGCGCCCGCTGTCCACCAGCCGGTCGAGCAGCTCCAGCAGTTGGGCCACGTCGGCCAGGTGGAGCCCGGTCGTCGGCTCGTCGAGGACGAGCACCGGGGCGTCGGCGGCCATGTGCACGGCGAGCTTGAGCCGCTGCCGCTCCCCGCCGGACAGGGTGGTCAGCGGCTGGCCGAGCGTGAGGTACCCGAGGCCGACGTCGCGCAGCCGCACCAGGATCCGGTGCGCGGCAGGCAACCCGGTGGCGAAGAACTCCGCGGCTTCGGCGACCGTCATCGCCAGCACCTCGGCGATGTTGCGCCCGCCGAGCCGGTGTTCCAGCACGTGGGCCTGGAAGCGGCGGCCCTCGCACTCCTCGCACACGGTGGTCACCCCGGCCATGAGCGCCAGGTCGGTGTAGACGACGCCGGCGCCCTTGCAGGCCGGACAGGCGCCTTCGGAGTTGGAGCTGAACAACGCCGGTTTCACCCCGCCGGCCTTGGCGAACGCGGCGCGCACCGGGTCGAGCAGCCCGGTGTAGGTCGCCGGGTTGGAGCGGCGCGAGCCCCGGATCGCGCTCTGGTCGACGACGACCACGCCCTCGTGCCGCGCCACGGCCCCGTGGACCAGCGAGCTCTTGCCGGACCCGGCCACCCCGGTGACCACCGTGAGCACGCCCAGCGGCACGTCCACGTCGACCTTCCGCAGGTTGTTCTCGGCGGCGCCGCGGATGGGCAGTGCCCCGGTGGGGACGCGCACGCTCTCCTTGACCGCGGCGCGGTAGCCCAGGTGCCGCCCGGTGAGCGTGCCGGAGGCACGCAACCCGTCGACGTCGCCTTCGTAGCAGACCTGCCCGCCCGCGGTGCCCGCACCGGGACCGAGGTCGACGACGTGGTCGGCGATCCGGATCGTCTCCGGCTTGTGCTCGACCACCAGCACCGTGTTGCCCTTGTCCCGCAGGCGCAGCAGCAGCTCGTGCATGCGGTGGATGTCGTGCGGGTGCAGCCCGACCGTGGGCTCGTCGAACACGTAGGTGACGTCCGTCAGGCTGGAGCCGAGGTGGCGGACCATCTTCACGCGCTGCGCCTCGCCGCCCGACAGCGTCCCGGCCGGCCGGTCCAGCGACAGGTAGCCGAGGCCGATCTCGACGAACGAGTCCAGGGTGCGGCCCAGGTTCGCCAGCAGCGGAGCCACCGAGGGGGCGCTCAGCCCGCGCACCCACCGGGCCAGGTCGCTGATCTGCATGGCGCAGGCGTCGGCGATGTTGATCCCGTCGATGCGGGAGGCCAGCGCCGCCGCGTTCAGCCTCGCCCCACCGCACTCCGGGCACGCGGCGAAGGTGACCGCCCGCTCCACGAAGGCGCGCACGTGTGGCTGCAGTGCGTCCTTGTCCTTGGACAGGAACGACTTCCGCACCCGGTGGAGCAGACCCTCGTAGGAGATGCCGGCCCCGCCGAGCCGGATCTTGGTCTGGTCGCGGTGCAGCAGGTCGTGCAGCTCGGTGTCGCTGTAGTCGCGGATCTTCTTGTCCGGGTCGAGGAACCCGGAGCCGGTGTAGGTGCGCACGAGCCAGCCGTCCGGGGTGAAGCCGGGCACTTGGATGGCGCCCTCGGACAGGCTCCGGTCCCGGTCGACGACGGCGCCGAGGTCGATCTCGGACACCTGGCCGGTGCCCTCGCAGCGCGGACAGGCCCCGGCGGGCAGGTTGAAGCTGTAGTGGAACCCGGGGCCGGCGCTGGGCTCACCGAGGCGGGAGAACACGATCCGCAGCATGGCGTGCACGTCGGTGGCGGTGCCGACGGTGGAGCGAGAGTTCGGGGTCATCCGCTCCTGGTCGACCACGATCGCCGTGGTCAGGCCCTCCAGGACGTCGACGTCGGGGCGGGCGGCCCGTGGCAGGAAGCCCTGGACGAAGGCGGAGTAGGTCTCGTTGATCAGCCGCTGCGACTCCGCGGCGATCGTGCCGAACACCAGCGAGCTCTTGCCGGAGCCGGAGACTCCGGTGAACACGGTGAGGCGGCGTTTGGGGATGGTGACGTCGACGTCGCGCAGGTTGTTGACGCGAGCGCCCAGGACGCGGATCAGGGCATGGCTGTCGGCGGGGTGTCCCATACCCCTACTCTATACACCGTACGGAGTACCCGTTCAGTCGCCGCGGTAGGCGCTCACCGCGAGCCGCTTCCACTCCTCCAGCAGCTGCTTCCGCCGCGCGGGCGCGCCACCCAGCTCGGCGTCCAGCGCCAGACCGCGGGTGAAGTTCACCGTCAGCCAGAACAGCGTCTCCAGGCGCTCGCGGGGCAGGTCGGGCGCGAAGTTCCGGATCAGCGTCAGCGTTTCGCGGCCCAGGGCCCGGTCGACCGGCCGGATCGCCGCCCGCAGGGCCGGGTCGGTGCGCGCCGCGATCCACAGTTCGGTCGCTGCGGTGGCGAGCGTGCCGGAATAACCGGCCCACAGCAGGTCGATCGCCGCGGGAATGGCCTCCTCGCCGCTCGGCAGGTCCGTGAACGAC
The DNA here is from genome assembly GCF_040614175.1 of Amycolatopsis sp. NPDC006131. NCBI lineage: Bacteria > Bacillati > Actinomycetota > Actinomycetes > Pseudonocardiales > Pseudonocardiaceae > Amycolatopsis > Amycolatopsis sp. NPDC006131. The sequence continues at coordinate 20,243 of NZ_JBEXTX010000113.1, read as the reverse complement.
TCCGCCAGCGCCGCTGTCCGCCGGCTCGTGAGATGCGCCACAGCGGCCGCCATCAGGTCGGCCTTGTCCGCGAAGTGGTGCTGCGCCGCCCCTTTCGACACCCCCGCCCTGGCGCAGATCTCCTGCATCGACGTGCGGGCGTAGCCGAGCTCGACCAGGCACTCGATGGTCGCGTCGAGCAGGGCTGTCCTGGTCTGCTCCCGGCGCTCGGCCTGTGTGCGGTGCCCCCGCGCGGTCACGTCGCCTCCTTTACCGGCGCTCTCCCCGGATGTACATTCCAGTCGGAACTTACATTCCATCCGTAATGTTTTCCACCGCTGGAGGTCACCGATGCCGTTGCCCGCACCGAAGAGTTCCTGGGCGCAGGACCTGGGCGAGTTCCGCGAACTGGCCCGCGCGTTCTGCCAGAAGGAGCTCGTGCCGCACCAGGAGCGGTGGAGCGAGCAGAAGTCCGTCGATCGCGAGCTGTGGACCAAGGCGGGCGAGGTCGGGCTGCTCGCCATCTCGATCCCCGAGGAGTACGGCGGCGGTGGCGGCACCTTCGCGCACGAAGCCGTGCTGTACGAGGAGCAGGCCCGCAGCGGCGACGGCTCCTGGGGCGTGTCCGTGCACAACGGGATCGTGGCGCACTACCTGCTCCACTACGCCACCGAAGAGAAGAAGAAGGAGTGGCTGCCCAAGCTCGCCAGCGGCGAGTGGGTCGGCGCGATCGGCATGACCGAGCCCGGCACCGGCTCCGACCTGCAGGGCATCAAGACCCGCGCGGTGCGCGAGGGCGACGAGTACGTCATCAACGGCGCCAAGACCTTCATCAGCAACGGCGGCATGGCCGACCTGGTGGTGCTGGCCTGCAAGACCGACCCGGACGCCGGCGCGGCCGGGGTGTCGCTGATCGTCGTCGAGACCAACCGCGAGGGCTTCCGCCGTGGCCGCGTGCTCGACAAGGTCGGCCTCAAGGGCCAGGACACCGCCGAGCTGTTCTTCGACGACGTGCGGGTGCCCGCGGCGAACCTGCTCGGCGAGGAGGGCCAGGGCTTCATCCAGATGATGCAGCAGCTCCCGCAGGAGCGGCTGATCATCGCGGTCACCGCGGTGGCGGGCATGGAGGCTGCGATCGACCTCACCATCGAGTACACGAAGGGCCGCACCGCGTTCGGCCGCCCGGTCTACAACTTCCAGAACAGCAAGTTCAAGCTCGCCGACGCCGCCACCGAGGCGGCCGTGGCCCGCGCGTTCCTCGACCAGTGCATCGAGCGGCACCTCAAGGGCGAGCTGGACGTGCAGGGCGCGGCCATGGTCAAGCTGTGGACCACCGAGCGGGCCAACAAGGTCGTCGACGACTGCGTCCAGCTGCACGGCGGGTACGGCTACATGACCGAGTACCCGATCGCGCGCGCGTGGACGGATCTGCGCATCTCCCGCATCTTCGGCGGGACCAGCGAGATCATGCGCGAAGTCATCTCGCGGACGCTCTGATGGCGGGACCACTCGCCGGGCTGAAGGTCGTCGAGCTGGCCGGTCTCGCCCCGGCGCCGTTCGCGGGCACCCTGCTGGCCGACCTCGGCGCCGACGTGGTGCGGGTCGACCGGGCCAAGCCGGGGGCGGACGTCCTCGGCGTGCCCAACGATCCGCTCACCCGCGGCCGCCGGACCATCGGCGTGGACACCAAGAGCCCCGAGGGCGTCGAGGTCGTGCTGCGGCTCGCCGACCGGGCCGACGTGTTCATCGAGGGGTTCCGCCCCGGCGTCGCCGAGCGCATGGGGCTGGGCCCGGAAGACGTGCAGGGGCGAAACCCGCGGATCGTCTACGGCCGGGTCACCGGCTGGGGCCAGGACGGGCCGCTCGCTTCGGCGGCCGGGCACGACATCAACTACCTCAGCGTCGCCGGCGCGCTCGAACCCATCGGGCGCGCCGGGGAACGGCCGGTGCCGCCGCTCAACCTCGTGGGTGACTTCGCCGGCGGCGGGATGCTGCTGGCGTTCGGCATCCTCGCCGCGCTGCACGAGCGGACCTCCTCGGGTCGCGGGCAGGTGGTGGACGCGGCGATGGTCGACGGCGCGGCGCTGCTGATGACGCAGCTGTTCGGGATGCGGTCGGCCGGGATGTGGCCGAACGAGCGGGGCGGCAACGTCCTCGACGGCGGCGCCCCGTTCTACGACACCTACGAGACCGCGGACGGCAAGTACGTCGCGGTCGGGGCGATCGAGATGCGGTTCTGGGGCGACCTGGTGCGGGTGCTCGAACTGGACCCGGCGGAGCTGCCGGTGCACCTGGACTGGAACCAGTGGCCGCGGCTGCGGGAAATCCTGGCGTCGGCGATCGGCAAGTTCACGCGGGACGAGCTGGTGGCGCGGGCGGAGGGCACGGACGCGTGCCTGACGCCGGTGCTGAGCCCGTGGGAGGCGGCGGCGCACCCGCACAACGCGGCGCGCGGGACGTTCGTGGAGATCGGCGGCGTGGTCCAGCCCGCCCCGGCGCCGCGGTTCGACCGCACGCCGCCCGCGACGCCCGAGGCGCCCCACGAGAAGGGGGCGGACACCGAGGACGTCCTCGCCGAACTCGGGTACGACACCGAGCGGGTCGCGGCGCTGCGAGCGGCGGGGGTGATCGCTTCCTGACACGGGTTCCACGCGGCCCCGCGCCCGCGATTCCTTTCCCCGCAACGGGGTACTGGCAAGGTGGGCGGCGCGCAGGTGATCGCCTCCTGACGCGCGTGCGACAGATCGTTTAGAGTGGTCACAAGTCCCGGCTGGGCACGCAGCGTCACAGCGTCCAGCCATCCGTGTGAAGGGGTGTCGAAAACGTCCCGGTGACGGCAGGATTGCCGTTGATCGGGGGAACCAGGCCCGCGGCGCGCCGCGGGCCCAGTGCAGCGAGGGGAACACGGCCATGTCGGCGAACACCAAGAAGATCGTCATCGTGGCTGTCGTCGCGCTCGTGCTGTTCTTCCTGATCACGCGTCCGACCGAGTCCGCAGAGGTGGTGCGCAGCGCGCTGGGCTGGCTCCGCGACGGTGCCGAAGCCATCGTGACGTTCGTCCGCAGCCTCTTCTCCTGACCCCATTCCGGCCACGGCCGGCACCGCCTCCCGCGGTGCCGGCCGTGGCCGTGCGCGTCTCGCCGTCAGCTACGGAAAGTCACCAATCTCGGCATCTGAGGGGTGCTGTTCGACCATCCGGGTGGATTGGGGTGATTAACGCGCTGGTCGCCGAATTCCTTGCCCGGAACCTCTGGCGCGACGGCCCGAATTCCCCCTACGGTGCTCACATTGCGTGACCAGCCGGTTCTCGCCGGCGAAACGGTCAATCGCTTCGATCATCGCCGTTCGATGGTGGCTTTCAGTGGGGCACGAGGAGGCAGGGATGACCGGAGATCCCGGGGTGGATGCGGTGATTGCCCAGTGGGCGTCCGAGCTCGAGCGCACGCCGGAGGAGATGGAGGCCGACCGGATCGCCTCCGCCTGGCTCGCCGAACTGCCGCAGCAACCACCAGGGATTCCCGGCCAGCGGGCCCGCACCGGCACCCGCACGTGGAAGCCGGTGGAGTCGGCCGACCCGGACTACCTGGACGCGATGCAGGAACGCCTGCCCGAGGTGCCGGTCGACCTGCTGGTCGCCGCGGCCGGCTGGTGGCAGATGGTCGGCGACATCGAAGAGGCCAAGGCCTGGTGGGACGCCGGCATCAGCCCGCTCGACCAGCGCGCGCTGGACTACCGGTCCGCCGGCCTCAGGCCGTCCGACCTGTCCCGCCGTCTCGGCCCGATGACGGTCCTGCAGCACCTGCGCCGCGGCAGCGCCCCGGCCTGGTGCGTCGCCCGCCTCGCCCGCCAGCAGCGCGCCAGCTGACCGTCGAGGTCGCGTAACGTCAGGAAACGCGGCCTCGTTGGTCAGGTGAGGCTTTAGCGCTCGCTTGACACCGGCGCACCTATCGTCGGCGCGCGGGAGCGTGCGGACGTCGGTGGGAGGCAAGGTTCTTGGACACGGAGCAGATCGAGCACGACCCTGCGGACGTGTCCACCGAGGAGGAAGCCGTGGCGCAGCCCGCCGGCAGGCGGGCCGCGCCGGCGGTGCTCGGCAGGCTCGCGGTCGTGGTGGTGGTGCTGGCCGCGGCGGTCGGCGGCGTCTGGGCGACCAGCGCGGTCACCCGGCCCGACCGCACCGAGACCACCACCGAGATCCCGGACCTGGACAACGCGGCGGCACAGGTCGCGCCCGGTTCGGCGGCCCCGGTCAACGCGACCGTCGAGGGCACGCCCGCGGCGCAGACCCAGCCGCAGCAGCAACCCCAGCAGCAACAGCAGTCCGGCGGCGGCGACCTGCTTTCCCAGTGGGCGGCCAAGGTCTCCGACGTCACCGGCATCCCGGCCCGCGCGCTCGTCGCCTACGGCAACGCCGAGCTGGAGATGCGGGCCGCGCAGCCGAAGTGCCGGCTGTCCTGGGCCACGCTCGCCGGCATCGGCCGGGTCGAGTCCAACCACGGCCAGTACGGCGGCGCGGTGCTGCAGGCCAACGGGCTGCCGTCGAAGGCGATCATCGGCGTCCCGCTGGACGGGTCGCCCGGCATCAGGGCGATCGGCGACAGCGACGGCGGCCGCTTCGACGGCGACCCGGTGTACGACCGGGCGGTCGGGCCGATGCAGTTCCTGCCCAGCACCTGGGCCCGCTACGGCGGCGGCTACAACCCGCAGCAGATCGACGCCGCCGCGCTCGCCGCGGCCAAGTACCTGTGCGTCGGCGGCCGCGACATGGCCAGCGCGAACGGCTGGTGGGCGGGAATCCTGTCGTACAACAACTCGGTCGACTACGGGCAGAAGGTGTTCGGCCTCGCCGACGCCTACGCCAAGGCCGCCCAGGTCGTCAAGGTCTCCTGACCCGCGGGTGCTAGCGTCGTGGGGTGCCCACGGGTCTGTTCACGCCGCGCCGGATCGCGATCGGCGTCCTGTGCGTCGCCGCGTTCGCGGTCTGCTGCGGGCTGGCCTGGTGGCAGTGGAATCGGTTCGAATCGGCGAGCGGCTCGTTCCAGAACCTCGGTTACGTGCTGCAGTGGCCGCTGTTCGGCGTGTTCCCGGCGTTCATGGTGTGGCGGATCTGGAAGCTGCGCCGCGAGGCGGCCGCGGAGGACGCCGCGCCGGAGGAGTCGCGTGCCGAGTGGGGCCGCAAGCCGGTGAGCGAGGTGCCCGCGCCGCGGGTGCGCCGGGCTCCGGCCGACGACGAGGACCCCGAGCTCGCCGCGTACAACCGCTACCTGGCCGAGCTGCACGCTCGTGACCAGCGCGAGAGCTAGAAAGGCAGACTGCGATGGTGGACACCGACGAACGTGAAGGCGCCCCGGCCGCGAAGGCCGCGCCGGCCCTGCGGGGGCCGCTGCTGCGCTACCGCGTGCTGGCCTACGTCACCGGTGTCGCGCTGCTGCTGCTGACGGCGGCGTTCATCCTGAAGTACGCGTTCGACTCGCCCGGCATGATGAGCTGGGCCGGCGTCAGCCACGGCGTCTTCTACATGGTCTACCTGGTGTTCGCGGTCGACCTGGCGCTCAAGGCGCGGTGGTCGATCAAGGGCACCATCCTGGTGCTGCTCGCGGGCACCATCCCGTTCCTGTCGTTCGTCGCGGAGCGCTCGGTCACGCACCGCGTCCAGGCGGGTCGCAAGCTCTGAGCGAGTAGGGCACGACGGTCGACCCGCGCAGGGTGTCCGCGTCCAGGGTCGCCGGCCGGAAGCCGTCCAGCCGGGCGACCATCTCGCCCACCGGGTCGGCCACCTCGTCGGTCCGGCCGGACAGGAACGCCCACTCGTGCTCGTCCGAGCCGAAGTACACCGGCGTGGCGAAGACCTCCCGGAACCGCGCCCACGCCACCCGCAGCGTGTCGTTGCGCCACAGCGTCGGGCAGCCGCCCTGGCAGCACACCACGCCGCCGGGCGCGAGCAGCCCGGCGCACTGCCGCAGGAAGTCCGCGCCGTAGAGCCGGTTGTGCTGCGCCGCCGGGTCGGTGTTCTCGTCCGGCAGGTCGATCACCACCAGGTCGTACCCGCCCGGCGACGACTCGGCGAACGAGAACCCGTCCTGGTAGTGCACCCGGATCGGTCCGTCGCCACGCTCGGCGGCTGCCAGTTCGTCGAGCGTGTAGCCGTAGGGGAGCAGCTCCGCGCACGTCCGGACCGCGACCCGGTCGATGTCGACGTGGTCGACCTGCTCAGCGCCGAACGCCACCGCCAGCTGGCTCGCCACGCCCTCGCTCGACCCGATGATCAGCACCCGGCGCAGCTCGGCGGCCAGCAGCATCGCGGGCACCATCAGCGCCTCGTGGTAGACGAGCTGGCTCTCCTCGGTGCTCTGCCGCTCGTCGTCGCAGAACAGGGACACGCCCTGCGCGGTGCGGCCGATCAGCAGCCGCTGGAAGCCGGTGTGCTCGTCGAACAGCACCTCGGACACGTCCCACACCCGCGACAACCCGGGGCCGAGGGGCTCAACGATCTGCCGTGACATGCTTCTCCCCGCGCTCGACGACCGACATCTCCACGTCCGCGGCGCCCAGCGCGGCGGACAGCAACCGCACCGCGAGCACCGGGTCCGCCTGGTCCCCGCAGGTGAACACGTCCGCGAACACCGCGCCGATCTCCGGATAGGTGTGCACCGAGGCGTGCGACTCGGCCAGCAGCGCCAGCACCGTCACGCCCTGCGGCTCGAACCGGTGGCCGACCACCTCGCGGACCGTCGCCCCGGCCTCGGTCACCGCGGACCGCAACGCCTCACGCAGGAACGCCGGATCGTCCAGCAGGCCGGGGGCGATGCCCCGCAGCTCGGCGAGGACGTGCCGTCCGGCGAACGCGCCGATCTCACGCGCCATCGGCGAGCACGCCTCCTTCCAGGCAGTAGGTGCGCAGGGGCGGGATCCCGTTGAACGCCACCGACGAGTAGCTCGCCGTGTACGCGCCGGCGTCGAGGATGTCGATCCGGTCACCGGCGCGCAGCGACAGCGGCAGCTCGTACGGGGTCCGTTGGTACAGCACGTCGTCACCGTCGCACGTCGGCCCGGCGAGCACGACGGGACCCCGCTCACCGCCGCGGTCCACCGGTTCCAGCCGGTAGGGGATGGCCTCGTTCTCGGTCTCGGCGAGCCCGTTGTACCGGCCGACGTCGAGGTAGACCCAGCGCCGTCCGAACCGGGTGGCCACCAGCACCACCTCGGTGCGGATCAGCCCGGCCTCGGCGACCACGGCCCGGCCGGGTTCGAGCAGCACCTCCGGCTCGTCCGGGAAGTACGCGGCCACCGCGGACCGGATCGCCCCGGCGTACCCGGCGAGCGACGGCACTGCTTCGCGGTAGGTGATGCCGAACCCGCCGCCGATGTTCAGCCGCCGCGGCCGCACCCCGCGGGCCGCGCAGTCGGCGAAGATCTTCGCGGCCGCGGCGACGCCGGCCTCCCACGCACCCGGGTCCGGCTGCTGCGATCCGACATGGAACGCGATCCCGGCCGCGTCCAGGCCCAGCCGGTCCGCCTCGGCGAGCAGGTCGGCGGCCCGGTCCGGCTCGCAGCCGAACTTCTGCCCGAACGGCGTGGCCGAAGCCGGGCCGTCCACCAGTACCCGCACCGACACCGACGCGCCCGGCGCGTGCTCGGCCAGCGCGGCCAGGTCACCGGGGGCGTCGGTGGTGAAGTCACGCACCCCGCGCGCCCACGCGAACGCGATGTCGGCCGGCTTCTTGATCGTGTTCCCGTAGGACAGCGCCGCCGGCTCCGCACCGGCCGCCAGGCACGCCTCGATCTCCGCCGGGCTCGCGACGTCGAACCCGCCGCCCGCGCCGAGCACGGCCCGCAGCACCGCGGGCTCGGGGTTGGCTTTGACCGCGTAACGCAGACACGCGCGCGGGAACTCGCGGACGAACTCCCGCACGCGTTCGGCGACCGTGTCCGTGTCCACGACCAGGCACGGCGTGCCGGGGCCTGCTTCGCTCAGGAACCGCCTGATCCGCTCAACGCTCACCCGTGAAGCGTCTCAGGAGCCGATACCGGTCAGCGAACGGACCTCCATCTCGGCGTGCTTGCGCGGGTCGGCCTTGTCCTTGGCCAGGATCGTGCCGAGGAAGCCGCACAGGAACGAGAACGGGATCGACACCAGGCCCGGGTTCTTCAGCGGGAACCAGTGGAAGTCCACGCCCTTGATGATCGAGTCCGGCGAACCGGACACCACCGGCGAGAAGATCACCAGCACCAGGCACGCGCCGAGCCCGCCGTAGATGGCCCACAGCGTGCCGGTGGTGTTGAACCGCTTCCAGAACAGGGAGTACAGCAGCGTCGACAGGTTCGCCGAGGCCGCGACCGCGAACGCCAGCGCGACCAGGAACGCGATGTTCTGCCCGTTGGCGAGGATGCCGCCGATGATCGCCAGCACCCCGATCCCGATCGCGGTGAAACGCGCCACCCGCACCTCGTCGACCGGGTCGGCGTGGCCGCGCTTGAAGATGTTGGCGTACACGTCGTGGGCGAAGGACGCCGACGCGGTCAGCGTCAGGCCGGCCACCACCGCCAGGATCGTGGCGAACGCGACCGCCGCGATGATGCCCAGCAGCAGCGTGCCGCCGATGTGCAGCGCCAGCAGCGGCGCCGCGGAGTTCTCGCCACCGGGCGCGGCCTTGATCTGGTCCGTGCCGACCAGCGCGGCCGCGCCGAAGCCGATGACCAGGGTGCACAGGTAGAACACGAACATGCAGGCGGTGGCCCACACGACCGAGCGGCGCGCTTCGTGCGAGTTCGGCACCGTGTAGAAGCGCATCAGCACGTGCGGCAGCGCGGCCGCGCCCAGGATCAGCGCGACGGCCAGCGACACGAAGTCCAGCTTCGTGGTGCCGTTCGCGCCGTACTGGCCGCCCGGCTCGAGCAGCTTCCCGCCCATCGGGCTGTGGTAGGCCGCCTGCGAGAGCAGGTTCGACAGGCTGAAGCCGAACTTGCCGAACAGGAACACGGTCATCAGCACCGCGGACAGGATCAGGATGGTGGCCTTGATGATCTGGACGTACGTCGTGCCCTTCATGCCGCCGACCAGCACGTACAGCACCATGACGATGCCGACCACGGCGATGATCAGGGCCTGGCCGAGCCCGCCGTGGATGTTCAGCAGCAGCGCGATCAGACCGCCGGCGCCCGCCATCTGGGCCAGCATGTAGAACAGCGAGATGACCAGCGTCGACGTCGCGGCGGCGGCGCGCACCGGGCGCTGCTTCATCCGGAAGCTCAGCACGTCGCCCATGGTGAAGCGGCCGGTGTTGCGCAGCAGCTCCGCGATGAGCAGCAGGTCGACCAGCCAGGCGACCAGGAAGCCGATCGAGTAGAGGAACCCGTCGTAGCCGTGCACGGCGATCGCGCCCGCGATGCCGAGGAACGACGCGGCCGACAGGAAGTCACCGGACAACGCGATGCCGTTCTGCCGCCCGGTGAACGCGCTGCCCGCGGCGTAGTAGTCGGAGCGCGAGGAGTTCCGGCTGCTCACGCGGTACACGACGAACAGCGTGATGGCGACGAAGAGCGCGAAGACGGCGATGTTCACGACCGGGTTGCTGGCCGCGGTCGCACCGCCTGCGGCGAGAAGGTGGTTCATCGGGGTCACTGCACTCCTGCCTGGCGGCGGACCTCGTCCACCTCGGGGTCGATCCGGCGCCGCGCGAACCGCAGGTAGGCGGCCGTGATCGCGGCGGTCGAGACGAACTGGAGGATCCCGAGGACGATCCCGACGTTGACCTCGCCGAACACCTTGATGCTCATGAAGTCGTGCGCGTACGCGGCGAGCAGCACGTAGAGCAGGTACCAGAGCACGAACGCCAGGCTCATCGGGAACACGAAGCGGCGGAACCGGCTGCGGAGCGCGGTGAACTCCTCGCTGCGCTGGATCGCGACGAAGTCGGGGCCCGTCCGGCGGCGCGGGCCGGGCGGCTCGGGGGTGGTCGGGCTGCTGCTGCCGAACAGCGGCCGCATCTGTCCCGTGTCCTCCACGGGGTTGCGCGCAGCGGTGCGGGCGACGTTCTGCATCTCTGCCTCCCGGCGAGCGAGCGAAGTCGGCGAAAATCCTTCGGGAGCGCACATGCTAGCCACGGCGACCTGCGCCTCCGACAGCGGAGGACCTCTTCAGAGTGAAGCGGGTCTGCGCCACCCGGACGGGTTAATCCGCTGATCGGGCGAAAGGCGGGCGGGATTCCGCCGAAGCACGTAACCGGCTGTGAAGTGGCGCGGGGTGCCGTCCCTGGAAGGGGTGAGGGGCGTCAAGACGCGCAACACCGCGGCGGTGGTGGGAAAACGCTGGCCAACGGCGGTGACCGGGCAGAAATCCACGTCACAGCGAAAGCCACAAGATCGGGCGGTATTAGGCCGCGCCGCCACAGCGCGTTCGCACGGTCGGTGCGGATTTTCCGATTCATCCCAGTAAACTCTGGGCTAAGTGGGTGACAGGTCCACGGTGTGGGGGTGCCCTGCCGTAACCACGCACCCCGCTTGTGCTGCCCTGACAAGGCATTTCGCGTAAACCCCTTGTCACCAGCGGTATTTCCGCAGGTCAGCACCCCCGGATTCGGCGGGCTTCGGCTGAGCCCGTTTGGTGTACGCTTCCGGGGCCACGCTGACTCGCTGTGACCGAGCGTAAACCGGTGTTGTGCGCGGCATCGTGCACACCGCATGATGCACCGGCAACGGCGCCGGGCCGGTCCGGCGGGACGGCGGGCGGCCGGGACAGCGCCGTCGGCTGGGGCTGCAGGAGAAGCGACGAAGTTCCACCCGTGATGAGGAGAGCCATGCGGTTGAGGCCACGCGGTGCCGTCGCCGTGCGCTCCGGCACGGGTCCGGCCCACCACGCACAGCAGACGCCGGACAGGGAGTCACCTTCGTGACCGTTGCAGGACAGGGCCAAGTGCCTGTGGGACAGCTCCTCGGCCAGCAACCGAAGGAGCCGTCGAAGTGGGCCACGCTCACGCGCTGGCGGGACTGGCGGCTCTCCGCCAAGCTCGCCGCCGTGTCGCTGGTGCCCATCGTGGTCGCCCTGGTGCTGGGCGGGATCACGATCGGCAACCAGGTCGAACGCTCCGGCAACTACGAGCGGATGAACCGGCTGGTCGAGCTGAACGGCACGGTCCGCACGCTCGTCGACGCGCTGCAGCAGGAGCGCACCGAGACCGCGGCGCTGCTCACGCAGGGCACGGTCGGCAGCTCCCCGCAGCTGGACGCCGCCCGCAGGCTGGTGGACGAGGCGACCGGGCCGGTCAGCAGCGCCACCGGGCACGCCGCCGACGCCGACGACGGTGTCCGCGCGCCCGGCGAAGCCGCGCAGGCCGCCGTCGGACGGCTCCCCGAGGTCCGCCGCCAGGTCGCGGAGGGCCGCCTCGACGCGGTGCAGGCGCTGGCCGCCTACAGCGAGATGACCGAGTCGCTGATCGGGCTGGACACCGCGCTAGTCGCCGGCATCGGCGACGACGCCATCGGCGGCACGCCGAGCGCGTTGCACGACGTGCTGGTGGTGAAGGAGGAGGCGTCCACCGCGCAGTCGCTGCTCGGCTACGGCATCGCGCGCGGCAACCTCACCCCGAGCCAGCTCAACGACCTGCGCACGGCCGAGCTGCGGCTGACCGACCGGCTCGCCGACTTCCGGGCCGCGGCCAGCTCCGCGCAGGAGGCCCAGTTCGACCGCTCCGTGATGGGGCAGGACTTCAACACCCGCAGCCGCCTGGTGAACGGCGTGCTCGCGGCGGAGGGCGCGTCGGTGCCCAGCGCGCTGCGCGGCATCTCGGCCCAGCAGTGGACCGCCGTGTCGGCGTCGGTGATCGCCGCGTTGAACACCGTGAGCGACAGCCTGGGCGACGAGCTCACGACCACCTCCGCGGACCTCGCGGACAGCGCGGGCACCGACGCGGGTCTGCTCGCGGTGCTGCTGTTCCTCGCGCTCGTGGTCACCGCCGCGGTCGTCATCCTCATCACCCGCCAGCTGCTGCAGTCGCTGCGGATGCTGCGCGCGGGCGCACTGGACGTCGCCGACCGGCAGCTGCCCGCCGCGGTGCAGAACATCCAGGAAGGCCGCGAGCAGAGCACCGACGTGCAGCCGTTGTCGGTCGGCACCACCGACGAGATCGGCGAGGTGGCCAAGGCCTTCGACGCGGTGCACAGCCAGGCGCTGCGCCTCGCGGTCGAGCAGGCCAACATGCGCACCGGCTACAGCAGCGTGTTCGTCAACCTCTCGCGCCGCAGCCAGAGCCTCGTGCAGCGGCAGCTGCAGCTGATCGAGCGGCTGGAGCGGGACGAGGAGGACGCCGACCAGCTGGCGACCCTGTTCCAGCTCGACCACCTCGCGACACGCATGCGGCGCAACAACGAGAACCTGATGGTGCTCTCCGGCGCCGAGCCGGGCCGCCGCTCCGGCCAGCCGGTCACCACCTCCGACGTGCTGCGCGCCGCGGTGTCGGAGATCGAGCAGTACCAGCGCGTCGTCGTGCAGACGCCGCCGGAGGCCCGCATCGTGGGCTTCGCGGCGAGCGACCTGATGCGCCTGGTCGCGGAGCTGCTGGACAACGCGACCGCGTTCTCCGCGCCGGAGACCCAGGTGACGGTGACGACCCGCGCCGCCGACCACGGCGGCCTGGTCATCGACATCATCGACCAGGGCATCGGCATGAACGAGGCCGAGGTCGCCGAGGCCAACGCCCGGCTGACCGAGGCCGGCACGGTCGACCTCGCGACCTCGCGCCGCATGGGCCTGTTCGTGGTCGGCCGTCTCGCCGGGCGCCACGACATCGGCGTGGTCCTGCACGGCGGCAAGGACATCGTGGGTGTGCGGGCGACCGTCACGGTGCCCGCGGACCTGGTGATGGACCTGCCCGCGCCGGCCCCGGCCCGGCCGGACCCGTCGACCGCGCTGCCGCGGCGGCGCACGGTCAACGGCGCCGGGCGGCCGGAGGCGCTGGCGAACTTCGGCCAGACGCCGGGTGACGGGGCCAGCAGCCCGTCCTGGACGCAGAACGGGCACTCCGGTGTGCTGCCGCCGCGGCCGCCGTCGGACCTGGAGATCTCGGGTACCGCGTTGTTCACGCCGATTCCGGCGGAGGGGGAGGAGCCTGCGGCGCCGCCCGCACCCGCGCCCGCCCCGGCCGCCGAGGCGCCCGCCGAGCCGGAGCCGGAGCCCGCACCGGGTGAGCTGCCCAGCGGCAAGGCGTTGTTCACGGCGAACAGCAGCCCGCTGTCGGAGTGGTGGAGCTCGGCGGCGAACGAGCCGAAGCCCGCGACGCCGCCGCCGTCGCGCCGCGAGACGACGCCGATCTTCGACGAGACCCTGTCGGCCTGGTTCCGCAGCGACGACCCGCCCGCCGCCTCTTCGAAGACGGCCGAGTCCACTTCGGACAAGGCGGGCGCTTCGGGCGACAAGGCGGCCAGCGGCTGGGACTTCGCGGTCGACGAGAACTGGCGTGCGGTCCAGGCGGCGTCCCAGGTGGAGCCGAAGACCTTCACCGATGCGGGCCTGCCGAAGCGCCGCCGTGGCGAGCAGTTGCTGCCCGGAAGTGCCGCGGCGGAGACCCCGGCGCCGAACCCGCAGCGCGAGATCCCGGTCCGCGACCCGGCGGACGTGCGGGGCAGGCTGAGCAGCTTCCAGCGCGGCGTGAACAGGGCTCGCCACGCGAAGCGCGACCAGCCCGAAGGCGCTGGGGTGCCGGAAAGCGCTGCCAGCGCGCAGAGCACTGCGGCGACTACCGGGAGCGAGGCCTCGTCGGTGGCCGAGGCGTCGCCGGGTGGGGGGCTGCCGCGCCGGCAGCCGCGCCCGGGGGCGGCTGCCCCGGATTCGGCGAAGGACCCACGCCCCGGCGCTGCTGCCCCGGATTCGGCGAAGGACCCACGCCCCGGCGCTGCTGCCCCGGATGCGGCGAAGGACCCACGCCCCGGCGCTGCTGCCCCGGAATCGGCGGCGGAGCGGAAGCCGCGCCCGTCGGCGGAGGCTCCCCAGCTGGACAGCGGCCTGCCCCAGCGCCGCCCGAAGCCCGGCGCCGCGGACAGCGCCCAGCCCGCGGCCGCCACGGCGGAGACCGGCCTGCCCCGCCGCGAGCCGAAGGCTGCGGAGCCCACGGACGCGGGCCTGCCCCAGCGCGAGTCGAAGGCGGCGGGTTCGACGGAGGCCGGCTTGCCGCGCCGCGAGTCGAAGGCGGCCGGGCCGACGGACGCCGGCCTGCCCCAGCGGGAGCCAAAGGCCGCCGGCGGCTCGGCCACGGAAGGCACGAAGCCCAGCCAGCCCGAAACAGCGGACAACGGCCTGCCCCGCCGCGAGCCGAAGGCCGCGGAGCCGCAGTCGGCCAGCGACTCGCCCCAGCGCGAGCCGAAGGCGGCGGCTTCGACTGAGGCTGGCCTGCCCCAGCGCGAGCCGAAGCCCGCGGGTTCGACCGAGGCTGGCCTGCCCCAGCGCGAGCCGAAGGCGGCGGGAGCGACCGACAGCGGCTTGCCGCGACGCCAGCCGAAGGCAGCCTCGCAGGCCTCGGAGACCGAGCGCGCTCAGTCGAAGGAGCCCGCAGCCCAGGCCGAGTCCCAGCCGAAGACTGCGGAGGGGACCGAGCCGGGCCTGCCCCAGCGGCAGCCCAAGGACGCCGCCTCACGCAGCGAGGCGCAGCCGGGAAGCGGTCTGCCCCAGCGGCAGCCCAAGCCGTCCGACAGTGGCCTTCCGCAGCGGCAGCCCAAGGACGAGGCCCCCTCGCGGGGCGAGGCGCAGCCGGGAAGCGGCCTGCCTCAGCGGCAGCCCAAGCCCGCCGAAACCGGCCTCCCGCAGCGGCAGCCGGCTTCGGCTCAAGCGGAAACCGGCACTGGTCTGCCGCAGCGGCAGCCCAAGTCCGCCGACACTGGCCTGCCCCAGCGGCAGCCACGCACGGACAGTGGCACCGGGCTCTTCCAGAGCGAGGGCACGGGCCTCTTCCAGCGGCCCGGCGGCACCGGCGAGAGCACCGGCCTCTTCCAGCGGCCGGGATCCGCGCCGGACACCCCGGCCGAGCCGCAGCCGCAAAGCCAGCAGCCGCACAGCCGGCAGCCGCAGGGCCAGCAGGCGCAAAGCGGCGACGCCGTGGCGGGCGGGGACGGCGCCTGGTCCTTCGCGTCCGACGAGAGCTGGGCCGCGGTGCAGACCGTCTCCTCGTCGCCGCCCTCGAACTTCACCGCGGCCGGGCTGCCCAAGCGGCGCCGCGGTGAGCAGTTGCTGCCCGGCAGCGCACTGGCCCCGGGGGCCCCCGCCCCGGCGCCGCGGACACGTCGTGACCCGCAGGATGTGCGTGGCAGGCTGAGCAGTTTCCAGCAAGGTGTTCAGCGTGGAAGGCACCGGACCGCTCAGTCCGCCGACCCCGATCAAGGAACCATGGAGGGTGAATGACCACGCCGCAGCCACAGAACCAGTTCGGATGGCTGGTCAATGATTTCGCCGAGCGTGTGCCTGGCGTGGCGCACGCGGTGGTCGTTTCGGCCGACGGCCTGCTGCTGACCGCTTCGAACCGGTTGCCGCTCGACCGCGCCGACCAGCTCGCCGCGGTGGCCTCCGGGCTCGTCAGCCTGACCCAGGGCGCGGCGCGGTGCTTCGAAGCCGGTGCGGTCAACGAGACCGTCGTGGAGATGGAGCTCGGGATCATGATCCTGATGTCCATCAGCGACGGCTCCTGCCTGGCGGTCCTGGCCGCCCCGAACTGCGACATCGGCCAGGTCGCCTACGAGATGACCATGCTGGTCGACCGGGTGGGCCAGATCCTCACCCCCGAACTGCGGGCTCAGCTGCAGGGGGCCGCGGGTCCCCTGATCGGTGAACCGGTGGGATGATGCCGACATGACAACGGGATCCGAGAGTGGCTCCCCGACGTCCGGCGGTGAACCGGAGCCGACGTTCGCCGACGTGATGAACAGCTTCAGCCTGGACTCCGGGCGCGGCCGCCGGAAGCGCAAGAAGCAGCGCGACCAGCAGCCCGGGAACGACACGGCCGAAGCCCCCGAAACACCACAGGCCGAGCAGGCGCCCCCCGCGCCACCGCCGACGCCACAGCCGCAGCCGGCACCCGCTCCGCCGCCCCAGCCGGAGCCCCCGGCCCGGCCGGCGAGCCTGTTCGACTCCTCGCCGGGCAGCGGGTTCTTCGAACCCGTGCAGCCCGCCCAGCCGTCGCGGCCCGTGCCGTTCCGGCGCGAGGAGCCCGAGATCCAGCCCGCCGAGGAGACCGCTGTGGTGCGCCCGTACGCGCTCACCGGCGGCCGCACCAAGGCCCGGGTCGCCCTGGAACTGGAGACGCTGATCTCCGTCCAGGACGCCGTCCTCGCCCGGCTCGACGCCGGAGCGCTGACGGTGCAGTTCGAGCACCGCTCGATCATGGAAGAATGTCGGACACCGCGGTCGGTTGCGGAGATCGCAGCGCTGCTGCGGGTCCCGATCGGCGTGGCCAGAGTCCTCATCAGCGATGCCGCCGATGCCGGGCTGGTCACCGTGCACCGCACTATGTCGACCAACGACGACGCCGAGGCGCATCTCATGTTGATGGAAAGGGTGTTGAGTGGACTCCGTCGGCTTTAAGGCACCGCGGCAGACCGCGCCGCAGACCATGACCTCGGCCAAGATCGTGGTGGCCGGTGGCTTCGGTGCCGGCAAGACCACCTTCGTCGGCTCGGTCTCGGAGATCGTGCCGCTCACCACCGAGGCCATGATGACCGACGCGAGCCGCGGCATCGACAACCTCGACCAGACACCCAACAAGGCCACCACCACCGTGGCCATGGACTTCGGCCGCGTGTCCCTGGACAGCGACCTGATCCTGTACCTGTTCGGGACGCCGGGTCAGCAGCGGTTCTGGTTCATGTGGGACGACCTGGTGAAGGGCGCGATCGGTGCCGTGGTGCTCGCGGACACGCGGCGGCTGGCGGACTCGTTCGCGCCCGTCGACTTCTTCGAGGACCGCAGGCTGCCCTACATCATCGGCGTCAACACCTTCGACGGCCAGCTCCACCACGAGCTGAGCGACGTGCGCGAGGCCCTGGCGATCGACGAGAGCATCCCGATCGTGCGTTGCGACGCCCGCGACCGCGAGTCGACCAAGCAGACGCTGATCACGCTGGTCGAGTACGCGATGCGGCAGTGGATCGCGATGCGCGCCGCCGGCACGCGCTGACGCCGGCGCGGTAGCCAGGGGAAGTGCCGGGGCGGGGGCCCGGCACCCGTCCGGTCGACGCTGGCTTCGTGCTGCCCGCCTACTGAATCGTTACGGTTCCGCGGTGGATGTCGCCGCGGTCACGCTTGGGTTTGCGATAGTAGGAAGTCCAAGTATTTTTGAGGCATGAACGCCTCCCTTCACCGGCCCGTGCACCCGGTGCGGTTCGTCACCGCCTCGAGTCTGTTCGACGGGCACGACGCTTCGATCAACATCATGCGGCGCATCCTGCAGTCGCAGGGTGCGGAGGTCATCCACCTCGGCCACAACCGGTCGGTGGACGAGGTCGTCACGGCCGCGATCAGCGAGGACGCCCACGGCATCGCGATCAGCGCCTACCAGGGCGGCCACGTGGAGTACTTCAGCTACCTCGTCGAGCTGCTGAACGAGCGCGGCGCCGGGCACATCAAGGTGTACGGCGGCGGTGGCGGCGTCATCGTGCGCGAGGAGATCGAGCTGCTGCACTCCCGCGGGGTCGCGCGCATCTTCTCCCCGGACGACGGCCTCCAGCTGGGCCTGCCGGGCATGGTCAACCTGATGATCAAGGAGTGCGACTACGACCTGGCGGAGGTGCCCGCCGGGTCGGACGACGACCTGCTGGCCGGTGACGTGCCGTCGCTCGCGCGGTTCATCACGCAGCTGCAGGCCGGCAGCGTCGCCGAGGACCGGCTGGCCCGCGTCACGGAGGCGGCGCGCGCCCGGACAGTCCCGGTTCTGGGCATCACCGGCACCGGCGGCTCGGGCAAGTCGTCGCTGACCGACGAGCTGCTCCGTCGCTTCCGGCTGGACCAGGAGGACAAGCTGCGCATCGCGGTGCTGGCGGTCGACCCGACCCGGCGCCGCGGCGGCGGTGCGCTGCTGGGCGACCGGATCCGGATGAACGGCCTGGACGGCTCGCAGGTCTACTTCCGCTCGCTGGCGACCCGTCAGGCGGGCGGGGAGGTGCCGGAGGGCCTGGACGAGGCCGTGCTGGCGTGCAAGGCCGCGGGCTACGACCTGGTGATCGTCGAGACGCCCGGCATCGGGCAGGGTGACGCCGGCATCGTGGACCACGTCGACTACTCCCTGTACGTGATGACGCCGGAGTTCGGCGCCGCGTCGCAGCTGGAGAAGATCGACATGCTCGACTTCGCCGACGTGGTGGCGATCAACAAGTTCGAGCGCCGGGGCGCCGAGGACGCGCGCCGCGACGTGGCGCGCCAGATGGTGCGCAACCGCGAGGCGTTCGGCGTCGCTCCCGAGGACATGCCGGTGTTCGGCACCAGCGCCGCGCGCTTCAACGACGACGGCGTGACCGCGCTGTACCAGTACCTGCGCGACGCGCTGGCCGAGCGCGGCCTGTCGGTGTCGGCCGGTCAGCTGCCGAAGGTGGAGACCAAGGTGTCCACCGGGGCGACGGTGATCATCCCGGCGGCGAAGGAGCGCTACCTCGCCGACATCGCCGCCACCGTGCGCGGCTACCACGAGAAGACCCGGGACCAGGTCGCCGCCGTGCGCAAGGTCGACCAGCTGCGGGCCGCGAAGGACGCGCTGGCCGCCGACGGCGCGGACACCGGCCCGATCGAGGCGCTGCTGGCCAAGGCGGAGTCCGAAGTGGACCCCTCGGTGGCCGGCCTGCTGGAGCGCTGGGAGGAGCTGTCCGAGTCCTACCGGCAGGAGGAGCTGGTCGTCCGCATCCGGGACAAGGAGCTGCGCACCCAGCTGTGGCGGGAAACCCTGTCCGGCAACCGGATCCCGCGGGTGGCGCTGCCGCGCTACACCGACCGCGGCGAGCTGCTGTCGTTCCTGCGCCGCGAGCACCTGCCCGGGTACTTCCCCTACACCGCGGGCGTTTTCCCGTTCAAGCGGGAGGGCGAGGACCCGGCGCGCATGTTCGCCGGCGAGGGCGACGCGTTCCGCACCAACCGCCGCTTCAAGTACCTCTCGGCCGACTCCGAGGCCAAGCGCCTGTCCACGGCGTTCGACTCGGTGACGCTGTACGGGCACGACCCGGACACGCGACCGGACATCTACGGCAAGATCGGCACCTCCGGCGTGTCCATCGCGACGCTGGACGACATGAAGGCGCTCTACGACGGCTTCGACCTGACCGCGCCGAACACGTCGGTGTCGATGACCATCAACGGTCCCGCGCCGACGATCCTGGCGTTCTTCCTGAACACCGCGATCGACCAGCGGATGGACGCCTTCCGCGCCGAGCACGGGCGCGAGCCGACGCCGTCGGAGGCCGAGGACCTGCGCGAGTGGACGCTGCGCCAGGTGCGCGGCACGGTGCAGGCCGACATCCTCAAGGAGGACCAGGGCCAGAACACCTGCATCTTCTCCACCGAGTTCAGCCTGCGCATGATGGCCGACATCCAGGAGTGGTTCATCGAGCACGGGGTGCGCAACTTCTACTCGGTGTCGATCTCCGGCTACCACATCGCCGAGGCCGGGGCGAACCCGATCTCGCAGCTGGCTTTCACGCTGGCCAACGGGTTCACCTACGTCGAGTCCTACCTCGCCCGCGGCATGCACATCGACGACTTCGCGCCGAACCTGTCGTTCTTCTTCTCCAACGGCATGGACGCCGAGTACTCGGTGCTCGGCCGGGTCGCGCGCCGCATCTGGGCGGTCGCGATGAAGGAGCGCTACGGCGCCAACGAGCGCTCGCAGAAGCTCAAGTACCACGTGCAGACCTCCGGCCGGTCGCTGCACGCGCAGGAGATGAGCTTCAACGACATCCGCACCACCCTGCAGGCGCTGTGCGCGCTGTACGACAACGCGAACTCGTTGCACACCAACGCATACGACGAGGCGATCACCACGCCGACGGAGAACTCGGTGCGCCGCGCGATGGCCATCCAGATGATCATCAACAAGGAGTGGGGCCTGTCGAAGAACGAGAACCCGTTGCAGGGCTCGTTCATCATCGACGAGCTGACCGACCTGGTCGAGGAGGCCGTGCTCACCGAGTTCGACCGGATCGCCGAGCGCGGCCCGGCTGGATAGTTGGAGGAACGAGTGTCAGGAGCACGACTCACGCGAGTTCTCGTGCTGGCGGCGGCAGCAACGCTGGCGCTGGGTGCGTGC